>CAYGQY010000127.1:0-5666 GCA_964352195.1 uncultured bacterium | reverse complement strand
GCCTTGGCGGGTGGGGGCTTGATGTTCGCGCAGAGACTGGCGACCATCAGATCCTCGCCGCCGTTGCTGGGGGATTCCTCGACCCCGAGCGGCAGGCGCCAGGGTTCCCAGTCGGCGTCGCCGACCCGCCGGCTGATCTTCAAGGTGGGGCAATGCACGCCCACTGTGCCGCTCACCGCGGGGGTGTCACAGGCAAAGACGGTGGTGTGGACACCCTTCTCGCTCAGACGCCAACTGGACCATCCGTAGCGGCAGGCGCCGAAAGTCCTCCAGTTCGGAGCCTTCAGCTGGCGGATCTTCTCCAATAGCTCCCTCTCGCTCCCCGAGGCCGGGGCCCCGGGTGGATCCCCAGCGGCCGGCTGGGGTGTGGCGGGCTGGGCGACCGCCGGCTGGGCATCGGGGGCCGGCTGGGCCAGGGCCGGATCAGCCCAGACCGGCACCAGGGCCAACGGCACCAAGGCACCCAGCAGTGGCCGTGCCATGTGTGAACGGATCATCAAGGCAATTCTCCCCTTCCGGCAGGCGGAACGAGCCAATGGTGATGCTAGCTAGGGCTTCTGCTTGCTCTGCAGATAATCCCGCCGCAGCAGGGTGAAGAGGTAATCAGGAGCTTTGTACAGACTCGGCAGGCAATTGTGAAGCGTTTCCAAACGGCTCCAGCAGACCGTGCGCTGGATCTGCTTGGAGGTGCGCTCTTCAATGATCAGCATCTTGAGAGCCTTGCAATAGAGGTGATAGTTCGCCTCCAGCTCGCCCACCGTGAGCGTTGTTGCCTCAGCCTTGGCCATTCTCAATCATTCACAGATGTTGGGATGGATTCGCCCGGACGGACGCCAAATCTCGTGGTGTAACTCAGAGGTGCAACTCAGTCGTGCAATTGAGTTGCGGCCCCCGGTGCGTCGCTCAGTCGTCATAGACCCGGCATTCCACGGCGGAGGGGTTGAGATCACAGTAAACCTCCAGCGGTGATGGGTCTTTCTGCTCATCGGGATGGTGCGTCTTGTATTCCTCAAGACTGCTCAGCTCTTCTTCAAGGTGACGGGCCTTCCCGCTGTTCCCTTCCGCCAGAGCCTGCTCCAGCTCCTCACGGTCTTTGGCGATATGGGAATCGATATCAGACATAGGAAAGCCGTGGGTGTCTCACCCAGAGTGCCAGGCCTGCAGAACCTATGCAGAAAATCGGCCCAGCGCGAGGGGTCCCGGGCCCCGCAATCTTTCGTCACTGATGCTGTAAAGAAGTGCGAAGGGCCCGATTGGGGGCCTGTCCCGGCTTGCATCAAGCCAGAGTGAAGGTCGACGTTGCACGGAGCTGGAGCGATGGCTCTCAACCAGGAACCCTGTCTGCCCTGCCGGGAGGGGGCACCCACCCTCACCGCCACCGAACTCGACACCCTGCTGCAGGAGCTGGCAGGCTGGGAGGTGATCGACGGCCACCACCTTCACAGAAGCTGGGGTTTTCCCGATTTCCAGTCGGCCCTGCACTGGGTCAACCAGGCCGGGGCGATCTGCGAGGCCGAGGGCCATCACGCCGAATTCGAACTGGGCTGGGGCCATGCCGCCGCCTCGATCCACACCCACAAAGTGGATGGGCTCACCCGCGCCGACGCGGTGCTGGCCGCCAAATTCGATGCGATGACCGCCGGTCAGACCCGGCCCTACGGCGGCTACGCCGTGTCTTAGACGGTCTGGGCGGACTGGGTGATCACGACGGCCGGGTCCCCTTGGCCGGTGGTTGGTTCGAGCGCCTCCAGGTCCGCCAGGTCCGCCTCCGTGTCGGCTGCGGCCAGGCGGATCGTGTAGCCCAGCTCGGAGCCCACCCGGGTGCCCCGGTAGGTGCCGGTGGTGGGTGCCGCCAGCCGATGGTCCGGGGAGGCGGCCAGGGCCACATGGCCGTCGGCGACGGCCAGACCGAGGCTGGGGTCGTAGCCCCGCCAGCCCCCGCCGGGCAGGTAGACCTCCGCCCAGGCATGCAGTTCCTGCTCGGTCACCTCGGGTGGGTGGTGGATCGAATAGCCGCTCACGAACCGGGCCGCCAGGCCCTGGCTGCGGCAGGCCGCCACAAACAGCATCGCCGTGTCACGGCAGGCCCCCTGGCGGCCGCTGAGCGTCTGCTCGGGCGTCAGCGGTTCTCCGTCAAGACGGCCGATGTGATGGAAGGTGGTGTGGATGTGATCAGCCAGGGCAGGGAGGAAATCGGCCGTGGCTCCCCGCACCCCTTCACCCAGCTCCCGGGCCCAGGAGTCGACCAGCGGAGAGCCGAGGGGGATCCGGCAGGGGCTGAGCGAGACCGCTTCCCCCTCGGGATAGACCACCGGCAGGCGCTGACATCCCGGATCGGTGATGATCCAGTCGAACGGGTTGGCGCGGAGCGTGCGCACCAGGCTGTCGACCGCGATGGTCAGCCGGTCCCGCTTGCGCTCGAACCAGAAGACGGTCGCATCGGTGCCGTCTGGCTCCAGGATCCGGCTCATGCCCTCGGGGTCGTCCCGGAGGCGCACGCCGTGGTGCAGCACCTGCTGGGCTGGGTCCTGACGCGGGGTGAGCCGCAGGGTCAACGGCTCGAGAAAGACCGGCCGCTCGTAGCTGTAGCGCAGGACGTGGTGAATCCGGAACAGCATCGTCGCTGCCTTGATGGCCAGCCACTCTGATCCAGACCGGTGATCAGCGCCGGCCGAGCAGCTCTTCCCAGCTGGGGGCCACCGGGAGCTGGGGGCGGAGGGCCGAGGAACCGCGACGGTTGCGGCGGCGGCTCGACGGGCCAGGCTCCGGGGAGACGGACGCGCCGTGCTGGAGCCTGGAGGCGACCGGGACGACGGTGGACCGGCTGAACGTGGAACGGAAACGGGATCGGGTCATGGTGAAACGGGATCGGGGATATGAACGCGCACCGGCCTGGCACCCTTCCCAGATCGGGAGTCGCACGAGGTGCCCGGAGGAACGGGGGCCGGACCCGGGAAGCAGGGGGACGGCACGGTGCTGATGACGACGGACACGGAAAACAGCCGACGGGACAGCGTCCGGTGGGTGTTCGAAGTGCAAGCTTCTGTCGTACTTGATCAGCATAGAGCATCCCCACGGGGGTCTTACGGTTTCGTCACCACCGCCGCTCCATGATCCGGCTCCTCCACACCGCCGACTGGCAGATCGGCAAGCCCTACCGCTGGGTCCACGATCCCCTCAAACGCTTCCGGCTCCAGGAGGAGCGCATTCGGGCGATCGCCCGCCTCGGAGCCGTGGCCCGGCAGCGGCAGGCCGCCCTGGTCCTGGTCGCCGGTGATCTGTTCGATTCCCCCACCGTGCCGCCCTCCGCCGTGCTCGATGTGCTGGAGGCGATCGGCTCGATCGAGGTACCGCTGCTGGTCATCCCCGGCAACCACGACCATGGCGCCCCCGGCTCCCTCTGGCATCGGCAGGATCTGGAGCGGGAGCGCCGGCGCCGGGCGCCGAACCTCACCCTGCTGCTGAAGCGGGAGCCCCTGGAGCTGGATCAGGCTGTGCTGCTGCCCTGCCCCCTGCTGCGGCGCAGCGAGAGCGGCGATCCCACCGCCTGGATCCGCGCCCTCGACCTCGGTGCTCTCCCGGCCGCCAAACCCCGCCTGGTGCTCGCCCATGGCAGCGTGCACGGGTTCAGCGCCCGCGACTACGGCGGCGATCCTGAGGTCCGCGCATCCACCGGCAATCAGCTGGATCTGGCCCGTCTGCCGGCGGATGCGATCGATTACATCGCGCTGGGCGACTGGCACAACCTCAAACAGGTCTCGGAGCGGACCTGGTACAGCGGCACACCGGAGCCCGACCGCTTCGATCAGGGGGAAGGCAACCTGCGCGGTCAGGTGCTGCTGGTGGAGGCGGAGCGGGGGGGGCTGCCCCGGGTGGAGCCGGTCTCCACCGGCCGGCTCCGCTGGCACAACCGGCTCGTCCGCTTCGAGGGCGACGAGTCCCTCGATCGTCTGGAGAGCGACCTGGCCGCCCTGATCGGCGACCGGGTCTCCGCCGATCTGCTGCGGCTGGAGCTGAGCGGCAGCCTCAGCCTCTCCGCCCACCAGCGCTTCGATCAGCTCTGTGAGGCGCTGGGGCACCAGCTGCTGGAGCTGCGGCTGCGGGGACGCTGCGACCGGACCCCCCGAGATCAGGAGCTGGAGGCCCTCACCCGCCGGCCGGGAGACCCGTTGATCGCCCGGGTGGCGGGTGAACTGCAGGCGCGGCTGGTGGAGCGGGAGGAGGAGGGCGACGACGAGGCCGCCCGCATCGCCCGGCAGGCGCTCTGCGAGCTCTACGCCCTCACCATGGACGGCTGATCCCGATGCGCCTGTTGCACTGCCGACTGCGCCAGGTGCGTGTGCACGCTGATCTGGCGGTCGGGTTCGGCCCGGGACTCACCGTGATCGGAGGAGCGAACGAGGCCGGCAAGAGCACGCTGGTGGAAGCCCTGCACCGGGCCCTCTTCCTGAAGGCCTCCGCCACCGGAGCGCCAGTGGAGGCGCTCCGGTCCCGCCGGCACGCCGGTCACCCGGAGGTGGAGATCGGCTTCGCGGCCGCCGGCCAGAACTGGACGCTGCTCAAGCGCTTCAGCGGCGCCAGCGGCACCGTCGCCCTCACCGCCGCCAGCGGCGACCAGCTGCAGGGGGCCGCCGCGGAGGAGCGGCTGGCGCAGCTGCTGGGGGTGGGCGAGATGCTCGGTAGCCGCCAGGCCCAGTCGGTGCTGCCCAGCCGCTGGGCCCATCTCTGGGTGCTGCAGGGCGAAGCCGGTCGCGATCCCCTGCAGCGGGGCGGGGCCGCCTACGACCTGGCCACCCTGCTGCCGCTGCTGGAGCAGGAAGGGGGCGCCGCCCTGCAGTCCCCCCTCGACCAGGCCGTGGCGGCCGCCATCGAGACCAAGCTGGAGGAGAACCTCACCGGCAAGCGCGGCGACGTGCGTCGCAACGGACCCCTGGGGCTGGCGGAGCAGGAGCGGCAGGCCGCCGCCGCCGCCCTGGCCCAGGCCGAGGAACTCCGGGCCGCCTACGACGCCGCCAGCGAGGAGCTGGCCACCCTGGGCGAACGCCTCGCCCGGCTCCAGGACGAGGAGCTCCCGGCCCTGGAGGAACGCCGCGCCGCGGCGCTGGTCAGGGCCGAGAAGGCGCGGGCGCTGGAGGCCATTCTGGCGCTCCGGACCAGTGAGCTGATCCCCCTGCAGCTGCAGCTTGAGCGCCTGGAGGACGAGGCGGCCCAGCTGGAGGCCCTCGATGGGGCACTGCGGAGCGGGCGGGAACGCCTGGCGACCCTGGCGGGAGAGCGGAGCTCGGCGATGGCCACGATCGAGGCCGCCGCCGCCAGCCTGGAGAGCCTGGAGGCGGCGGGGCGGCTCCTGGAGGGGCAGCGGCACCGGCTGGAGCGCCGGGTCGAACTGGTTCAGGAGCTGCTCCGGCGCAGCCGCGACCGCCTGGACCGGGAGCGGCTGCTGCGCAGCTGGCGGGAGCTGGAGGTCGGCGAAGCGGCCATCGCGGCCCTGAACCGGCAGCTGGAGGCCCTGCCCCCCACCAGCCCCGCCCACCTCCGGCGGCTGCGGGAGCTGGATCAGGCGGTGCGGGATGGCCGCACCCGGCTGCAGGCCCTGGCGGTGGGGGTCGAACTGCTGCGCGCCGACCTGCCGGTGAGTCTCGAGGGCGAACCCCTGGCCCCCGGAG
>CAYGQY010000126.1:0-5695 GCA_964352195.1 uncultured bacterium | reverse complement strand
CCCGGCGGCCCCGCGAGCGCGCCCCCCCCCCGCCGGCGGCCCTGCTGGGGGGCCTCTTGCTGCCGTTGCTGCTGACGCTCGGCGGCTGTCAGGGCGCCGGTCAGCCGCCCCGGGGGGTGCTGCTGCAGGCCCTGGCTCTGCAGATCGATCTCACCCAGCGGGCCATCGCCGATGCCCTTGCCCTGGAGCCCCCCGGCGGCCGCCCCCAGGTGAGCCGGGTGCGGCTGGATGGGCAGGAGGCGGTGCGGATCGGAGAGGGCAGGGGTCTCCACCTCAGCGGCCGCTTTGACTGGCGGCTGGCGAACGATCCCTTCCAGGTGGACAGCCCCTTCGAGCTCTATCTGCTGCGGGGGGAACGGGGCGAGAGCTGGCGGCTGGCCAGGCCGGTCGGGGGCCCGGCCGCCAACGGCGGTCCAGATCGCGGCGAGGCGGCCGAATCCAGCCCGGAATGGCTGCTCGATCCCCTGCCGCTGCCGGGAGACCTCGCCTGATGGCCCGGGGCCTGCGGCGAACAGTCAGGAGCGACGGCCGTTGAGGCTGAGTACGGTCGCCGCCAGCACCAGGCCGGCGGCGAGCATCGTGTCGGGATCGAGCGGTTCCCGGAACCAGAGCAGACCCCAGAGAGCGGCCAGGGGCACCTGCACATAACTCATCGCCGTGGCGCGGCCCGCCGGCAACCCCAGCAGGCCCTTGGTGAGGGCCAGCTGGCCCAGCTGGGTGAACAGACCCACGCCCACCAGCCAGCCCAGCTCAGGGCCGGTGGGCAGCACCGGATGGAGCAGCACCGCCGGCAGGCTCAGCGGCAGCGCCAGCAACGGAAAGTAGAAGATGATCACCAGCGGGTGCTCGGTGCGCCCCAGAGCCCGCACACTCACGTAGGCCAGGGCGGAGAGCACGGCACCGGCCAGGGCGAACAACAGGGGGCCGGTGGGCAGCTGGGAGGCCGCTCCGCCGACCAGGGAGGGATCGACGAGCAGCGCCACCCCGAGCCAGCCCAGGACCACCGCCAGCACGACCCGGCCGCCCGGGCGCTCCCCCAGCAGGGGCCAGGCCAGCAGGGCCGTGACGGTGGGATGGAGGTACTGCAGCACCGTGGCCACCGCCAGGGGAAGGCCGGCGAGGGCGAGGTAGACGCAGTAGAGACCGGCCGTCCCGAGGGCGCCCCGCAGCACCAGCAGGCCGCGGCGCTGGCCCCAGGGGGAGAGGCCGGCGTGGCGGAGCATGGCGGCGCTCAGCGCCAGGCTCACCACGGCCCTGGCCAGCACCACCACATCCACCGGCAGGCGGCTGCCCACCGCCTTGACGCACACCCCCATCAGGCTGAAGGCCAGGGCGCTGGCCAGCATCCAGAGCGCGGCGCGGCGCTGCATGTGCCGATCCCGCCGTTCCCCTCCCCAGGCCTGGTGGTCTCCGGCAGAATGGGCGCCACCCAGACCCCACCGGTAGCGCCATCCCTTGAGCCAGTCCGCGCTCCAGCCCCGTCTCCACCCGCGCACGATCGAGGCCGTCAAGGAGCGTGCGGACATCGTTGACGTGGTGGGTGAGCACGTGGTGCTCAAGAAGAAAGGGCGGGAGTTCGTGGGGATCTGCCCCTTCCACGACGACAAGTCACCGTCGATGACCGTGTCGCCGGCCAAGCAGTTCTACTACTGCTTCTCGTGCGGCGCCGGCGGCAACGCGATCAAGTTCCTGATGGAGCTGCAGCGCACCAGCTTCAGCGAGGTGGTGCTGGATCTGGCCCGCCGATACCAGTTACCGGTCGAGACCGTCGACGGTCCCCAGCAGGAGCGGCTGCGGCGCCAGCTCTCGCACCGGGAGGCCCTGCTGCGGGCCCTCGCCCTGGCCTCCGGCTGGTTCCGCGCCCAGCTGCGCAGTCCCGAAGGGACCGCCGCCCTCACCTACCTCAGGGAGCAGCGGGGCCTTGATGCGGGCACCATCGAGACCTTCGAGATCGGCTACGCCCCCAACCGCTGGGACGGTCTGCTCCGCCATCTCACCCAGGTGGAAGGTCTGCCCCCGGAGCGGCTCGAGGCCGCCGGGCTGGTGATCTCCCGCAAAGGGGGCGAGGGGGTCTACGACCGCTTCCGCCATCGGGTGATGGTGCCGATCAAGGACCGGCAGGGTCGGGTCATCGGCTTCGGCGGCCGCAGCCTCGACGGCGGCGAGCCGAAGTACCTCAACTCCCCGGAGACGGAGGTGTTCGAGAAGGGCCAGCACCTGTTCGGTCTGGACCGGGCCGCCGCCGCCATCCGCAAGGACGACCAGGCGGTGGTGGTGGAGGGCTACTTCGACGTGATCGCCCTCCACGCCGCCGGCATCACCAATGCGGTGGCGTCCCTGGGCACGGCCCTGAGCGGCCGGCAGATCACCCAGCTCTGCCGCTGCTGCGAGAGCAAGCGGCTCATCCTCAACTTCGACACCGACGCCGCCGGCGTGCGGGCGGCCCAGCGGGCGATCGGTGAGGTGGAACATCTGGCCCTCCAGGGCCAGCTGGAGCTCCGGGTGCTGCACCTGCCCGCCGGCAAGGACCCCGACGACTTCCTCAAGGAGCATGGGGCCGGCGAGTACCGCGCCCTGCTGGAGCAGGCACCGCTCTGGCTGGACTGGCAGATCGAGCAGGCTCTCGCCGGCAAGGATCTCAACCGCGCCGACCAGTTCCAGCAGGCGGTTGCCGGCCTGGTGGCGCTGCTGGGCAAGCTGCCCCAGTCGGCGGTGCGCAGCCACTACCTCCAGCGGATGGCTGAACGGCTGGCCGGGGGCCAGGCGCGGCTGGCCCAGAAGCTGGAGGAGGACCTGCGTCAGCAGGTGAAGGGGGAGCGCTGGCATGGCCGCGCCAGCCGCTGGGAGCCGCCGGGGGCCATCGGGCTGCGCGAGCACGCCGAGGCGGAACTGCTGCGGCTCTACCTCCATGCCGGCCGCCATCGCCCCACGATCCGGCGGGAGCTCCGCCTGCGGGAGCTCGACGAGTTCGCCCTCTCCCATCACCGTCTCCTCTGGGCCACCATCGGCGCGATCGAGGAGGACAACCTCGGCGTCGGTCGGCTGGAGGCGATCAACCGCGGCAGCGATCCCGGTGACGATCTGGCCCGCATCGACCTGCCGCGTCTGCTCGGTGACCGGCTGCTGCTGGAGCCGAGCGACCTGCTCGATCGGCTCACCCCCCTGCTGGAGCCCAACGAGCTGCAGCGCATGGCCCTGGCCCAGCCCCTGCTGCAGCTGCGCGGCGCCACCGCCAGCCTGGAGCGTCAGCGGTGTCTGAAACGTTGTCGGCACCTGCTCGACGCCTGGGGCGCCCAGCGGCTCGAAACCCTGGAGCGCTGCATCGCCCGTCTGCTGGAGCCGGACGGCCAGCCTCCCGGGGCGACCCCAGCCGCGACCCCAGCCGCGACCCTGGACATGGAACCGCGCATCGACGCACTCTTCGCCGAACTCAACCGCGACGCCCTGCGCTTCCAGGAGCTGTACTACAGCGAACGCCGACACATCGGCGCCCTCGACCAGCAGCGCTGCGCCGGGCTGGCCGAAACCCTGCAGGCCCCGGCCGCCTAGCGCTTCCACACCAGGGTCCGCAGCCACCCCCTCCCAACTGCCACCATCCGCTCCTGACACGACAGGACGGGGATGACCAGCCCCAGCGGCGCCACCACGGCTCCGGACCCAGCTCCGGGAACAGCCCCGGCCACCGATCCCGATCCGGCGGGCCAGGCCGGCCCGCTCTGGCGACGCGCCTGGTATCCGGTGGCTTACCTGCGCGACCTCGATCCGACCCGCCCCGCCCCGTTCACCCTGCTGGAGGACGACCTGGTGCTCTGGTTCGACCGCCACGGTTCCCCCGGACCGGCCGGCGGCCGCTGGCGTGCCTTCAGCGACGCCTGCCCCCACCGGCTGGCCTCGCTCTCCGAGGGGCGGCTGAGTGGGGACGGCGAGCTGGAGTGCCCGTACCACGGCTGGACCTTCAACGGCACCGGGCAGTGCACCGCCATCCCCCAGGCCCAGGCGGGCCGCCGCCCCAGCGAGCGGCGGGCCCGTTGCCGCGCCTACGCCACGGCCGAGGGCCAGGGGATGCTGTTCGTCTTCGCCGGCGAGCCGGAAGACGCGGTCGCGGTGGCGCTGCCCCTGGTGCCGCAGATCGAGGAGGAGCCCGGCCGCTGGCTGGTGCAGGACACCTTCCGCGACCTCCCCTACGACGCCCTCACCCTGCTGGAGAACGTCCTCGACGTCAGCCACGTGCCCTTCACCCACCACGCCACGGTCGGGCGCCGCGAGACCGCCGGACCGGTGGAGCTGGAGGTCACCGAGGCTGGCCCCGCCGGGTTCAGCGGCGTCTGGCGGGAGGGGCCCAGACAGGGCAAGCTCGGCACCCAGTTCAGCCGCTTCGACGGCCCGTGCCTGATGTGGCACGACCTCACCGCCCCCGGCTTCGCCCGCATCCTGACCGTGGTCTACGCCACACCGATCCGCAAGGGGGAGTGCCGGCTGTTCGCCCGTTTCCCCTTCCGCTTCGACTCCCCCTGGCCGGGCCGGCTGCTGCGGCTGCGGCCCCAGTGGCTGCAGCACCTCGGCAACCATGTGGTGCTCGAGGACGATCAGATCTTCCTGCATGCCCAGGAGCGGGCCCTGCAGGAGCGTGGCGGCAGCCCGGCGGTGGCCCGGGCCTTCCACCTGGCCACCGGCGCCGACGGCTACGTGCAGGCCCTGCACCAGTGGGTGACCCAACACGCCGGCGAACCCTTTCCCGGTGCGCCCCTGCCGCCGCCGCTCGACCGCACCCGGCTGGTGGAGCGCCTCGAGAGCCATACCCGCCACTGCCGCAGCTGCTCGGGGGCCCTGGCCACGATCCGGCGCTGGCGGCCGCTGCTGCCGCCGCTGGCCTGGCTGGCCCTGCTGGCGATCGCCTGGTTCCACACCGGTTGGGCCCTGGCGGTGGGAGGGGCCATCGCCCTGGCGGCCTGGGCGCTCCAGCGGCGGCTGGAGGGCTGGGAGCAGCAGCTCCTGGCCGGCAGCGACCGGCCACCGCGCAACCGCCGGTAGGGGAACGATCGTCCGCGCCACCCCGGTTCAGCCGCTGTGCACCACGGGGATGTCGCCCAGGCGGGTGGTGGCGGCGCGCGACAGCCGCTGGCGCTTCATCGCCCAGGCGGGCTGGAGGCCGCAGGCGGCCCACTGCACGGTGCCGCGGCCGTAGCGGCGGTTGAGGCCGTCGATCGTGGCCATCAGCACCGCGCGACGGCGCTGGTCGGCCTCGGACAGGGGCGCGAACAGATGGTGCTGCAACTGCTCCAGCGGCTGCAGGTTCTGCAGCAGCACACCGGCCTTCTGCAGCGGCTTGTGGGGCCGGAACAGACGCTCGGCCAGGGGCAGGGCGGCGGCCAGCAGCACGGCGGTGTCGTGGCTGGCCAGCGGCAGCGACACGGTGGCGGCATTGGCGTAGAAGCGGGTGCCGTTGAACGGGCTGCTGCGCACGAACACCGTGATCGTGTCGGTGCGCTGGCGCTGGCGGCGCAGCTTCTCGGCGGCGCGGCTGAGGTAGGTGGCGACCGCCTCCCGCAGCTGGGAGAGCTCGCGGATCGGCTCACTGAAGCTGCAGCTGACGCAGGTTTCACGCTTGGCCGGCGCCACGCTCTGCAGCGGCAGGCAACCGCGGCCGCGCAGCTCCTGCTGCAGCCGCAATCCCACCACGCCCGCCCTGGAGCGC
>CAYGQY010000125.1:0-5755 GCA_964352195.1 uncultured bacterium | reverse complement strand
GGATGGACGGGTTTTGACGGCATCAACAGGCCCTTGATGGGCTACCCCAGTCAGCCCATCCTTCGGAAGTGGCGCTCCACCTCGGCGGCCCGGATGGCGTTGCGCGCCCTGGATCGCTGCACCAGCAGCTCGCCCAGCTCATCATCGGGGAGGTTGAGCTCCTCCTCCGTCAGGGCGCCGGGGCCGCTCTGGTGCGCTCGGCCGGCGCCCCAGGCCTCGTCCGCCCAGGCCCGCTCGATCAGCTCCGGGTGCTTCCCGTGGATCCGCGCCTGGTACTCGGGATCCTGCCGCTCGGCCCAGGCGCGAACGTCGGGATTGTTGATGTAGCCCCAGTCCAGGGGCGAGAGGTCGGCCATGGCGGTCGTGCGGTGCTCAGGTCTCACCGAATCACCGCTCCATGCTGCCTTGCACTCAGCCCCCAAAAAGCAGTCGTATCAACCTAATGGCTTAATAATCGCTGAGATTCTTGACAGGGTAAGGCACTGAATCAATCAAGGGAATCAACGGATCAACGGGCGATCATCCGGCCGGCTCCGGCAAGCTGGTGGAGAGGCAACGGACCCGGCAGCGATGGCCCTCCACGATCACCGCATCAACGCTCCGTTCCGCCACTGCTTCCTCTGGAGCGCGGCTGGCCCCGAAGGCGTTGAGATCGTCCACTACCCCTGACCAACCAGCCCCAGGAGGGCGCCATGCCCCACCTTCCCCCCATCACCCCAGGCGAGCTCCTGCGCGAGGAGTTCCTCGACCCCATGGGCATCACGGCCTACCGGCTGGCCAAGGCGATCGACGGGCCCCAGACCCGCATCAGCGGGATCCTCAAGGGCACCCGCACGATCACGGCCGACACCGATCTGCGCCTATGCCGCTTCCTTGGGTTGAGCGAGGGCTACTGGCTGCGGGCCCAGGCTGCGCATGACCTTGAACAGCAGCGCCGGGCGATTGCCCCGCAACTGGCGCAGATCCATCCGTTCGTAGCGGCGTGCGGCTGAGACCGCACAGGTGCTGATCGCTGGCTGAGTCTGGCGACTCTGCGGAGTCTGCAGACAGCCGCTCGGCCGCCCTTCGGGCTCTCATCGAACACCTTCGACCGAGCCAGCCTTCGCGGAGGCCACCTCCTGCTCGCCGTGCAGCGGGGCTGCTGCTGGGATGATGCTGCCCACTTTGGTGGCGGTCGTTCCCACCGAGTGGATGAGGCCCGATTCCTGGTCCACGCCAATGGGGCCTGCCATCCCCCAGTGCCACGGCTTGCCCGGGCTGGTCTTCCACTTCATCGCCAGGCCCCGGTCCCCGAGATGGGCGGTCACCGTCTCAAAGATCTGCTCTCCCAGGCTGCTTCTCGACTCGGTGAAGGGAAAGCCAGGATCGGGTTCTCGTCGGGGATCCGGTCGCTGATCCTGTCGATCCCCGCGAAACGGCGCCAGTTGGGCAGCTTGATCAGCGCCGCTTCCGTGCCTTGTCGCCGATCGAGCACCACGGCTGCATCAGGCGAGTGCGCAGCATCGTTGCCGACGGGTACGGCGGGCGACCACCAATGGTTGCTGCTCCTGGAGTAGTGAGCCTCGATCGGAATCCGTGCAGTTCAGGAAGCCTGGAATGCGGGCCTGTGCCTTCCGGAGGGCCCCGCCTGGCCCCTCCCACGGGCCTGGGGCATTTTCGTTCTGGATGTCCTTTGGGATGCCCCTCTGGAGCCGGTAAGCCGGTACCCCACCCGTCCCTTTCAGATGGAGCTGGCATGCTTTCAGAACGCCACGATCACACCCCGAATGACCGACCTTGGGCCACATCTCGGGACCCGCCCCAAGACCATCAGCCCAGACCAGCTGCGGGATCTCATGCCCGCCCTGGCCAACAAGACCTACTTCAACTACGGCGGTCAGGGCCCCTTGCCCACCCCCAGCCTGGAGGCCATCACCGCCAGCTGGAGGACGATCCAGGAGCTGGGTCCCTTCTCCGGGGCCGTCTGGCCCTGGCTGGAGCGGGAGGTGCTTGAGCTGAGGGGGGCGCTGGCGCGGATCTGCGGCGTGGGACCCCATCGGGTGGCCCTCACCGAGAACGTCACCAGCGGCTGCGTGCTGCCCCTCTGGGGACTGCCCTGGCGCGCTGGCGACGAACTGCTCATCAGTGACGCTGAGCACCCCGGCGTGGTGGCCGCCTGCCGGGAGCTGGCCCATCGGGAGGGCCTCGTGCTCACCAGCCTGCCCGTGAAACAGCTGCCCGATCGGGCCTCGAGCGAGGTCGGCCCCCCCGCCGCCGCCGACATGGCCCTGCTCGAGCTGGTGGAGCGCTGCCTGACGCCACGCACCCGGTTGGTGGTGCTCTCCCACCTGCTCTGGAACACCGGACTGGTGATGCCGATCGAGGCGGTGGCCGAGCGGCTGCGGTCTCACCCGGCCCAGCCCTGGCTTCTGGTGGATGCGGCCCAGTCGGTGGGAAGTCTGCCGGTGGCGGCGGCGGCCGCTGCTACCGACATCTATGCCTTCACCGGTCACAAATGGTGCTGCGGGCCCGAGGGACTGGGGGGCGTGGCCCTCTCCGAGCGTCTCCTGGCCGCTTCGCGCCCCACCCTTGGCGGTTGGCGCAGCCTGGCCAGCGAAACCGATGGTGCCAGCGCCTGGCATGCCGATGCCCGACGTTTCGAGGTCGCCACCTCCTGCGCTCCGCTGCTGGCGGGCCTACGCACCTCGCTGGAGCTGCTGGACAGCGTGGGTACGGCAGCGGATCGGCTGGAGCTGATCCGTAGGCGCAGCCGGATGATCTGGCAGGGACTGCAGGCGATCCGAGGGGTTCGAACCCTGCTCCAGGGATCTCCTCCCGCCGGCCTGGTGAGCTTCACCCTGGAGGGACCCGAGCCGGAGTGGGTCGTGGCGGCCCTTGGGGCAGTGGGGATCTGGCTGCGAAGCCTGGAGGATCCCCACTGCCTGCGGGTCTGCGCCCATGTCACCACCACGGAGGAGGAGGTGGAGCGGTTGCTGGAGTCGCTGGCCTCGATCGCGAACTCCAGCCCCGAGAGCGGCCGCTAGGTCCTGATGCTCAGTCCGGTCCACCCTCCAGCAGGTGCTTCTGCACCCAGCCGGCCAGCAGGGCTCCCACGATGGGTGCCAGCCAGAACAGCCAGAGCTGCCCGATCGCCTCCCCGCCGGCCCAGAGGGCCACGCCAGTGCTGCGGGCCGGGTTCACCGAGGTGTTGGTGACCGGAATGCTGATCAGGTGGATCAGCACCAGGGACAGACCCACGGGAATCCCGCCGAATCCCAGGGGTGCGTTGCGGTGCGTGGAGCCGAGGATGATCAGCAGGAAGAAGAAGGTGAGCACCACTTCGATGATCAGCGCAGGCAGCAGTCCGTAGCCGCCCGGTGAGTGGGCTCCGAACCCATTGGTGGCCAGGGGATTGCTGCCGGCGAGCTCGAAGCCGGCCCGGCCGCTGGCGATGCCGAGGATCAGGCCTCCGGCGATCAGGCCGCCGAGCACCTGGGCCACGATGTAGGGCAGCAGGGCGGAGCCGGGAAAGCGGCCCCCGGCCCAGAGACCGAAGCTCACGGCCGGGTTGATGTGGCAGCCGGAGATGTGGCCGATGGCGTAGGCCATGGTCAGCAGCGTCAGTCCGAAGGCCAGGGCCACACCCAGAAATCCGAGCCCGAGCGGATTGACGGCGGCATCGTCATAGGGGAAGGCCGCGGCCAGCACGGCGCTGCCGCAACCACCGAACACCAGCCAGAAGGTGCCGATCAGTTCCGCCAGGAACTTTCGCGACATGGGCACTGCAGAACTCATGGGACGGGTGAAGCGATCAAGTGACCCGCACAAGGTAGGGGCCGGTGGGACTTCCAACAGCCGTGGCCGGACAGACAGTCGTGATCGTCAGCCCCGAGAGACCCCGCCCTGACTCAATCGCTCCCGCAGGGCCCGCTCGGCTTCCTCCCGGTCGTCGAAGTGGATCCTGGTGGTGCCGAGGATCTGATAGTCCTCGTGGCCCTTGCCGGCGATCAGCACCAGATCTGCAGGGCCGGCCGTGGCGATTGCCCGGGCGATCGCCACGGCCCGGTCGACCTCCACCTCCGGTTGGAGACCTTCGGGCACCCCGGCCACCACGTCGGCCAGGATGCGGTGGGGATCCTCCGTGCGGGGGTTGTCGGAGGTGATCACCAGCCGGTCCGCCAGCCGCGCGGCGATCGCCGCCATCTGGGGTCGTTTGCCCCGGTCCCGGTCGCCGCCGCAGCCGAACACGCAGATCAGCCTCCCCGGGCAGAACGGCCGGCAGGCGCCCAGGGCGTTCTCCAGACCGTCGGGGGTGTGGGCGTAATCCACCAGCACGGCGGGCAGCCCATCGGCCCTGGCGCCCGCCAGCAGCACCCGTTCCATCCGACCCGGCACGCCGCCGAAGCTGGGGATCGCTTCCAGCAGTGGGCCCAGAGGCAGGCCCTGTTGCAGCAGGACGCCCACGGCCTCCAGCAGATTCATCAGGTTGAAGCGCCCCACCAGGGGTGAGCGGAAGGGACCGCTGCCCCGCGGGCTGATCAGGATGCCACTCACCCCCGTGGCACCGAAGCTCAGATCGCTCAGGCGCAGTTCCGCCGCCTCCCCAGCGGCGCCGCTGCCCGCGTCCGCCAGGCTGCTGCGCCAGAGGCGCTCGCCCAGCGCGCCGTCCAGGCGTTCGGCCAGCCGTGCTCCCCAGCCGTCATCGATGTTCACCACGGCGCCACCGTCGAGCAGCTCCGGGTCGAACAGACGGGCCTTGGCTTCGAAGTAGGCCGCCATCGAGGGGTGGTAATCGAGGTGGTCCTGGCTGAGATTGGTGAACACCGCTCCGGCGAAGTGGCAACCCGCCACGCGCCCCTGATCGAGGGCGTGGGAGCTCACCTCCATGGCGGCCAGCCGGGCGCCGGCGGCGGCGGCGGCGGCCAGCTGCCCCTGCAGCACGTCGGCGAAGGCGGTGGTGTGCCGGGCGGTGAGGCTGTGGCCGGGCCAGCGGTTGGCCAGGGTGCCGAACAGGGCGGTGGGCCAGCCGCAGGCGGTGCTCAGGTGCTCGATCAGATGGGTGGTGGTGGTCTTGCCGTTGGTGCCGGTGACCCCGATCAGCGCCAGCCGCCGGCTCGGCTCCCCCCAGCAGGCGGCGGCCAGCCGGCCAGCCCAGGGGGCCACCGGGCCGGGCACCACCAGCACGGCATCATCAGCTCCGGGCGGGCGAAGCGCGGCCGCGTCGGCGCCGATCACCGCCAGCGCCGCCCCGCTGCCGAGGGCGTTGGGCCAGAAACGGCCGCCGTCCACCTGGGTGCCGGGCAGCCCCACGAACACTGTGCCGGGACCGCTCCGACGGGAATCCGAGCTCACTGCGGTGATCTCCCCATCCGCCAGGCCGCTCGGCACCTCAAGACCGACCTGGCGCAGCAGGGCGTGGAGCGGTTGGGGCATGGCGGCGCGGGACGGTGCTGCAGTCTGATGCGCCTCGGGCCGGGGGGCTGTGGCCTGGGCGCCGATCAGGGCGCTCAGGAGGTCAGGGCCGCCAGGGCTTTCCGGAGCCACCGCTCCAGACCGGAGCCGCTCAGGCGGGGGGGGACCCGGGGCAGATCGAGCAGCCGCTGCTCCACGCGCGCCGCCAGCACGGGCACCTCCAGGTCGTAGCGGGCCCGCAGGGCGGGATCAGTGTCGATGTCCACCACCACCAGCTCCGGCCCCGGCTCCAGCGCCTCCAGCCGTTCGGCGAGGCCGGCGCAGAGGCAGCAGCCGTTGCGGCTGTAGAGGGTGAGGGGGTGGC
>CAYGQY010000124.1:0-5772 GCA_964352195.1 uncultured bacterium | reverse complement strand
GCGACCTCAAGCCCAGCGGCCGTTACGTGACGGTGGATCTGCACCGGGCCGGCGGCATCCCGCAGGTGATGAAGCTGCTGCTCGATGCCGGCCTGTTGCACGGCGATTGCGGCACCATTGAGGGGCGCACCCTGCGCGAGGTGCTTGCGGATGTGCCCAGTGAGCCCCCGGCCGGGCAGGACGTGATCCGGCCCCTGTCGAATCCGCTCTACGCCAAGGGCCACCTGGCCATCCTCAAGGGAAACCTGGCGGAAGAGGGGGCGGTGGCCAAGATCAGCGGCGTGAAGACTCCCGTGATCACCGGCCCGGCCCGCGTGTTCGAAAGCGAGGAAAGCGCCCTGGAGGCGATTTTGGCTGGCTCGGTGGGCGCCGGCGATGTGGTGGTGGTGCGCTACGAGGGGCCCGTCGGCGGTCCCGGCATGCGTGAGATGCTCTCCCCCACGGCCGCGATCGTGGGCAAGGGGCTGGGCGAGTCAGTGGCGCTGATCACCGATGGCCGCTTCAGTGGCGGCTCCTACGGGTTGGTGGTGGGTCATGTCGCCCCCGAGGCCGCCGTGGGCGGCACGATCGCCCTGGTTCAGGAGGGCGACAGCATCACCGTGGATGCCCACCGGTTGCTGATTCAGCTGAACGTGGAAGCGGCCGAACTGGAACGGCGCCGTGCCGACTGGGTGGCTCCCGAACCCCGCTACCGCAGCGGCGTGCTCGGTAAGTACGCCCGCCTGGTGAGCAGCAGCAGCCTGGGGGCGGTCACCGATCAGGGCTGAGTGCCACTCGATCTACTGGAAGGGGCCTCACGGCCCAGATTCTTGATCGCATCATCGAGAAGAGGGGATCGCCAGAGTGGCGCCGGGCCCAGTGTCGGCGGTGACGCCGAAGTCCAGGGCGACGCAAGCTTCCGCAACCTCCTCAGTTCAGCGAGAGCTTTCTGCTTTTTATTGTCTATGTAGTCGGAAATTTTGAGAAATACCTGCTCAGCCTGGGCGAGTTTTTCCCAAGAGCTCTTGTGGTTTCCCCGGTTTATTTCTGCATCTGCCATAGATAACAAAGTATAGCCAGTTTGGAGCTTTACGCGGTCAAGAGATCGGTGCTTGTTCTGGTCGTCGTCAGACATCTTGAGAAACTCTTGTTCGGCCAGTTCAAGCTTGACCAGCGATTCTTTGTAATTTTTCAATCTTCTCTCGCCCTCTGCCCAATCTTCGTAGGTGGCGCCAGCTGTGAACCTCATCAGATCATTGCCCTCCCCTTTGGCGGCTTGGATGGCTAAATCAAAGTAGTAATTCATTTTTGCCACGTTCTTGAGTAGCAATGAGTTCTGCAGTCTGGCCAATCTTCTATAGGCACGATTCTGCTCAACCAGGTCAGCATCCGTCTTCCATGTTTTCATCTTAATTAATGGAGCCAATGCTTTCTCATAGTATTCAGTCGCCTTGCGGTGGTTGTTGTCTTCTTGGAATTGGTCCCCCATGATCAGATATTCCGCAAACAGCACGTTTGGACCCAGATCCTGGGCCAGCATTTCAGCGGAGGAACGATAGAGATCTTTGCTGTCGTGAAGATAATCAAGTCTTCGGCTCACTTCTTGGGTGTCGAAGTCAGCGCTCCTTAGCCTATCAACTTCTTCGCTCATCGACACCAGCTTTTCAAGCACACTTCGAAACTCCTCCCGCTTCTCTCTGAGTTCCTTCTGGTCGCCCTGATAAGAGGAGATGAAGAAGGAAATCAACGCCACCAGCACCGCCAGAGCGCTCGTGAGGGTGGAACCTTCCAGGTACCAGGGCTTGCGGGGCTCCGTCAGGATCACCTGGAGTTGATCCACCTGATCTCGTAGCAACTTGAGATCGGCCTGGGTGACGAAGCCGGTCTGAACCTCTGGGTTATCCATGACAGATCAGGGCCATGTTTTGGTGAGTCTATGGAGATCCATCCCGGCTTTTGATGCCGTGGTCATGAATCCCAGCCGCCGGAGCGTCACAGCCGGCCTGCTCAACCCGACCGCGGCCGGCAGCCGATCGCGGATCGTCCGCCCGTCAGCGGCGGCCACCGGGCCAGAAGTCAGCCTCCCACCAGGAGTGCCCGTAGACGTCGGGCCAGGGCCTCCAGCTGGGCGCCGGTGTCCGGACGGTCGCAGCGCAGGCCGCTGTCGCCATCCATCCAGACGGGATGATTGCCTTGCCAGAGCAGGGGGCGCTCGGGGAGCTCCGGCCAGCTCAGCATCAGGTGGAGATCGTCGCCACTGCGGTAGATCTCCAGCTCGATGTCGTCGGCTGGGGAGCGTTCCCCATCGGCGCGCCGGGCCAGCAGCCTGAGGCCGCAGTCGCTGAGCCCCGTCGATCCACCAGGGGAGGAGGGCAGTTCCGGTTGCGCCACCGCCGCATGGGTGAACGGCCTCAGGCAGAGGTCGGCGGCGGCGGCGGCCTGCTGGCAGAGCCGGGGCCAGGCGCCCTCGTCGGCTGAGGGATCAGGCCAGCGATCGGGATGGTTCTCCATTTCCTCAGGGCACGGCCCGGATCGCCGCCAGAGCGAAGCGAAGCGGGCCCGGCCGGAAACCGGGATTGGGGCGGCCGTCGTCGCCGAATTTCGAGTGGAGAATCTGCAGCCGGGTGATGCGGCAGGCATCGAAGCGGAGCAGGGGCAGGCTCAGGGGCTGGGCCCGCACCGAGGGCCGCAGGGCGTCGAAGGGAATCTCGACCGTGGCCGGGCCGTCAGGGCTGGTGGGGAACTCGGCCACCCAGCGCAGCCCGCCGGGGATCAGTTCAGTCAGGCCCGCCACCCCGTCGCTGCAGGCCACCGCCAGTTTGTAACGGCGCCCGTCGCCGCCCAGGTCGAACTGCAGGGCCCGATACGCTCCCAGATCCAGGGGCGGCGAGAACAGGGGCGAACGGCAGCTCACGAAGCCTCCTCCCGCCTCGACCACCTCCGCCTCCAGCACGAGCCCATCGGGCCCGCTGCGGCACACGCCGCTGCTGCTGCCCCCCATGATCGTGTCGTTCAGGGCGAGCCAGCCGCTGAACCCATCCCCGCTCACCACCAGCAACGGCGCCACCATCGAGGCCAGATCCATCGGCGGCTCAAGCCTGGCGCAGCGCGGTGCCGGCCGCCTCGGCGTCGGCGAGGATCAGGACCGGGCCCTGGGGGCGCACCAGTCGGGCCGGGGTGCGGGCCGCCGGTTCATTCGGGTCCAGCAGGCGGCGAAGCGCCTCCCGTTTCCCCTCCCCACTCACCAGGAACACCACCTGGCGGGCGGCGCTGAGCACCGGCGCGGTGAGGGTGACCCGGGGCAGACCCTTGCCCTCACTCACCGTGGCGTGACGATCGACCACCCCGGTGGCGGCCGTGCCCGGGAAGAGGGAAGCGGTGTGACCGTCCTCCCCGAGGCCGAGCAGAATCAGATCGAGGATCGGCGGATCCCCTGGGCAGAGCCGGGTGAGCAGGGCGCCGTAGGCGGCGGCACCCTCCTCCGGGCTGGGCAGCTCGGTGGGAACCGGGTGGAAGCAGGCCAGCGAGCCGGGGGGCTCGGCCAGCAGGGATCGGCGCAGCAGGAGGGCATTGCTGGCGGGATCCGCCGCCGGCACCCAGCGTTCATCCCCAAGCAGCACATCGACGCGCTTCCAGGGCAGATGTTCGGTGCCCAGATGGCGATAGGCCGCCTCGGGCGTGGTGCCGCCGGCCAGGGCGATCTGGGCCCGGTCGCGTTCGGCCAGGGCCAGATCGATGGTGGCGGCGATCGTTTCGGCGGCCCGGCGGGCGAGCTGCTCCGTGCCGTCCACCAGCTCCAGCCGGTAGGTGGCGCTGTGGGCTGTCCCCATCAGAGCCACTCGGTGTGGAAGGTGCCCTCGCGGTCGACCCGCTGGTAGGTGTGGGCGCCGAAGCAGTCGCGCATGGCCTGCAGGAGGTTCTGGGGCAGGCGGCCGGTGCGGTAGCTGTCGATGTAATCGAGGGTGCTGCTCAGGCAGGGCACGGGGATGCCGGCCAGGGCAGCGGCGGCCACCATCTGGCGCAGTCCCGGCAGCCGGGCGTTGACCTGCTCGGCGAACCAGGGATCCACCAGCAGATTGGCCAGGGCCGGGTTGGCCTCGTAGGCGTTCTGGATGCGCTGCAGCAGGCGGGCACGGATGATGCAGCCCCCTTTCCAGATCTGGGCGATGCCGGAAAGGTTCAGGTCGTAGTCGTGCAGGGCGGAGGCCTCCACCATCAATGCCATGCCCTGGGCATAGCTGGCGATGCAGGCAAGGATCACGGCATCCCGCAGGGGTGGCAGACCGGCGGCGGGATCCCCCAGGTCAATGGGCTGGGGCGGGGGGGGAGGCAGCACCGGCTCGGCCGCCAGGCGCTCGCTGCGCATGGAGCTGAGCACCCGGGCGTTCAGGGCGGCGTAGATCGTGGGCACGGGCACCCCCATTTCCAGGGCACTCACCACCGTCCAGAGGCCCGTTCCCTTCTGGCCGGCCACGTCGAGGATCGTCTCCACCAGATCGCCGCCATCCTCGGGGTCCCGGGTGCGCAGGCACACCTCGGTGATCTCCACCAGGTAGGAGGAGAGTTCCTCGAGCTGGTTCCAGCCGTCGAAGACATCGGCCATGGCCACCCCGTCCAGGCCGGCGCCGCGCTTCATCAGGTCGTAGGCCTCCACCAGAATCTGCTCGATGCCGTACTCGATGCCGTTGTGCACCGTCTTGACGAAGTGGCCGGCCCCGCCCGGTCCGATGTAGGTGACGCAGGGGCCGTCGTCCACCTGGGCGGCCATCTTGCGCACCAGACCCTCGATCGCGTCGTAGGCGCTCCTGGTGCCGCCGGGCATCATGCTGGGCCCCTCCAGGGCCCCCTTGGCGCCGCCGGAGACACCCATCCCGATGTAGCCGAAGCTCTGGCGCTCCAGCTCCCGGACCCGGCGCTCGGTGTCGGTGTAGAGCGAGTTGCCGCCGTCGATGAGCAGATCGCCCTCCTCCAGCAGGGGGCTCAGGGAGGCGATCATCGCGTCGATCGGCTCCCCGGCCATGATCATCATCAGGATGCGGCGGGCGCGCTCCAGGGCCCCGACGAACTCCTCGAGGCTCCGGGCGCCGACGATGTCCAGCCCGGCGGCTCTCCCCTGAAGGAAGTCGTCGGTCTTAGTCCAGGTGCGGTTGTAGACGACGCTGGAGAAACCGTTGCGCTCGGCGTTGAGGACCAGGTTCTCGCCCATCACTCCCAGGCCGATCAGGCCGAAGTGCGCTTTGCTCATGAGTGTCTGGCGTGCAGGCCGGTCGGCCTCAGTGTGGCCGCCGGCCCCCCCGGACGCCGGCGGCTGGGGGACTCTGTCAGCAACCGCTCAGATCAGGGGCCCGGCTGGTGATCCCACTCCCCGGACCTGCCGGGTGTTTCAGATCACCGTGCCGTTGGCGATGGTGGCGTTCTTTTCCACCACCACGATCCCGTTGCGGATGTAGAAGCCCAGTTCCGGCCGGTCGGCCTCCTCCACGTGATCCTTGTTCACGATGGTGACATTGCTGCCGATGCGCACGTTCTTGTCGAGGATCGAGCGGCGCACCGTGGTCCCCTGGCCCACGCCCACCGGGATGCCGCCCCGTTCGCGCAGCAGCGCCCGCTCCTCCGACGACTCGAAGAAATCGGCGCCCATCACCAGGGTGTCCTGCAGCACCACCTCGGCCTCGATCCGGGTCCGCACCCCGAGCACGCAATGGTGGATGCTGCAGGCCTGCAGCAGGGATCCTTCCCCGATGATCGACTGGGTCACCTGGGTGTCGAGCAGTTTGCTGGGAGGCAGATAGC
>CAYGQY010000123.1:0-5776 GCA_964352195.1 uncultured bacterium | reverse complement strand
CCACCACCCCCGCGGACTCCGCGACCGGTTCCCCTTCCCCGCCAGGATCCATGCGTCAGCTGAACTTCCTGCTGATCTTCAGCTTCGGTCTGGCCACGGTGATGTTCACCCTGGAGAACACCGCCCCCACCACCGTTCGGTTCCTGCCGGGCGTCTGCGCCACCCTCCCCCTGGCCGCCATGCTCCTGGTGGTGGGCGGCATCGGCGCCACCGCCGCCTGGGTGTTCGCCGTCTGGACGGGTGTGGTCCGCAAGGTGGAGCAGCTGCAGGAGCAGACGGAGCTGGAAGCCCAGCAGGTGCGCATCCGTGAACTCGAGGCCGATGTGCAGCGCTACCGGGCCACGGTGGATGCCCAGCTCAGCCTCCTGCCCGCGGCGGGTGAGAGTTCTGCCCCCGGCGGCCCGATCGCGTCGGGCGGCTGAGGCGCCTGCCCCTGGCTGGCACCGGCCGGACCAGGTACGTTGCGGCCAGAGTGGGAGACCCCGTGTCCGAAGCCGGCGCCCGCCTGGCGATCCGTCTGCTCCAGGATGCCGCCGTGCGAGGCGATCTCGATCCCTGGGACGTCGATGTGATTGCCGTGGTCGATGGCTTTCTCGACCAGCTGCGCCAGCGCATCGCCCTGGCACCTGCCCTGACGGCCTCCGCCGCCCGGGCAGCGGCAGGTGGCAGCTATGAGCATGACCTGGCGGCCACCAGCGAAGCCTTTCTGGCCGCCTCGGTGCTGGTGAGCCTCAAGGCGGAAGTGCTGGAGCGGCAGACCTTCCCCGTCGAGGTCCTGCTGGAGGACCCCTTCGAGGAGGAGGCCCCCGAAACCGAGGGGGTCGGCGGCGGTCTCGAACTCCCCCACCGGCCAGAGCGGCACCTGCTGCGGCGTCCGGTGGCGCCACCCCCGCTGCAACGGCCCGTCACGCTCGGGGAACTGATCCGGCAGCTCGAGACCATCGCTGAGCGCCTGGAGCAGGACGATGGCACGGCCCGGCATCGCCCCAGGCCGCGCCGCTACAGCGAGCGGGCCGCGATCGAACAGGTGGCGGCCCTGGCCCACCGGGAGAAACTGCCCGAAACCACGGCGGCCCTCAGCCGGTTTCTGCTGCACTGGAACGAATCCGGCGACTGGGTCAGTTTCGAGCTACTGGTGGAGGCCTGGTCCGCCGCCGCGCCGGCGGACCTGGACCAGGACCGGGTGGGGGTGTTCTGGGCCCTGCTCTTCCTCTGCTCCCAGGGCCGGGTGGACCTGCGCCAGGAGGGGGACCTGTTCGGCCCCCTGGACCTGCGGAGCCACCGGGAGGCCCAGGTCGAACCCTCGCCCTCCCTCGCGGCGGTGCCGGTGCCAGCTTCCCCGCCGGCTCGGCAAGCGTGGGCGGCCTGAAGGGCTTCATTAGGGTGTAAGGCACCGTTCTGAAGCAGACTGGCGCCCATGAAGGCGATGATCCTTGCGGCGGGCAAGGGAACACGGGTGCGTCCCATCACGCACACGATTCCCAAGCCGATGATCCCGATCCTGCAGAAACCCGTGATGGAGTTCCTGCTGGAGTTGCTGCGGGAGCACGGCTTCACCGAAGTCATGGTCAACGTCTCCCATCTGGCCGCAGAGATTGAGAATTACTTCCGCGATGGCCAGCGCTTCGGCGTCGAAATCGCCTACAGCTTCGAAGGCCGGATTGAAGACGGCGAACTGATCGGCGAAGCGCTCGGTTCCGCCGGTGGTCTCAAAAAGGTTCAGACCTTTCAGCCTTTCTTTGACGACACCTTCGTGGTGCTCTGCGGCGATGCCCTGATTGATCTTGATCTCACCGAAGCGGTGCGTCGCCATAAGGAGAAAGGGGCACTTGCCAGCCTGGTCACCAAACGGGTGCCCAAGGATCAGGTCAGCAGCTATGGGGTGGTGGTAACGGATGCTGATTCAAGGGTGCTCAGCTTCCAGGAGAAGCCGTCCCTCAAGGATGCCGCCAGCGACATGATCAACACCGGTATCTACATCTTCGAGCCGGAAGTGCTCGATCACATTCCCGCTGGTATTCCTTTCGATATCGGAGCCGACCTGTTCCCGAGGCTGGTGGCTGCAGGTGCACCGTTCTATGCCCTGCCGATGGATTTCGAATGGGTGGACATCGGCAAGGTGCCCGATTACTGGCAGGCAATCCGCAGTGTGCTGCTGGGCAAGGTCCGCCAGGTCAAGACCCCGGGACGCGAGGTGCGCCCGGGCGTGTTCGCCGGCCTGAATGTGGCGGCCGACTGGGACCGCATCAACGTCACAGGCCCGATCTATGTGGGAGGCATGAGCCGGATCGAACCGGGCGTCACCCTCATCGGACCGGCGATGATCGGGCCGAGTTGTCACATCTGTGAAGGAGCCACGATCGACAACTCGATCATCTTCGATTACTCCCGCATCGGCCAGGGAGTCCGGCTGGTGGAGAAGCTGGTGTTCGGCCGCTACTGCGTCGATCGCAACGGTGACCACTTCGATCTGCAGGAAGCCGCCCTCGACTGGCTGATCACCGATGTGCGGCGTCAGGACGTCGCCCAGCCATCCCCGGAACAGAAGGCCCTGGCGGAACTGCTGGGCACCGATTTCGCCGTCAGCAAGGGCCCGCTCTGAGCGCGGGGCGCGGCAGCTCCTGCCCACGGCCGCTCAGCACCGGCTCAATCCCGGCCCTGGCCAGGATCTGGGGAATGCGCTCTTCGGCCTTCACCGCCATCAGATGCACCCCCTGGGCGATACCGCGGTAGAGGCTCACCTGTTCCGCCGCGATGGCCACCCCCTCCGCGGCGGGGTCGGCGGCGGCGGCGAGACGATCGATCACGGCCTGGGGGATCGAAGCCCCCGGCACCACCCGGTTGATGAACAGGGCATTGCGGGCTGATTTGAGCAGAAACACCCCGGCCAGCACCGGCAGACCCAGCGGGGCCGTGATCTCGTCGCAGAAGCGCCGCAGGGCATCGGCATCCATCACCATCTGGGTCTGCAGAAAGCGGGCCCCCGCCTCCTGCTTGCGCCGCACCCGCGCCCGCAGGCCGCTCCAGCTGGGGGACTGGGGGTCGGCGGCCGCCCCGGGGAAGAGGGCCGTGGGGCCATCGGGAAGCCGGCCCTCCACGGGGTCGAGGCCGCGGTTGCAGCGATCCACCAGCTGCAACAGGCGCACCGACTCCAGATCGTTGACCGGCCGGGCTCCGGGTTGATCGCCCGCCTGCACCGGATCCCCGGTGAGGCAGAGCACGTTCCTGATCCCAAGCGCATGGGCACCGAGCAGCTCGGCCTGGAGTGCTATGCGGTTGCGATCCCGGCAAGCGAGCTGGAGCACCGGTTCGAGCTCGTTGTCCAGCAGCAGGCGGCAGAGGGCCAGGCTGCTCATGCGCATCACGGCCCGACTGCCGTCGGTGACATTGACCGCATGGACCAGGCCCTTGAGCCGGCGGGCGACCGTGAGGGTGCGAGACGGATCGCCACCCCGGGGCGGGGTGACCTCGGCCGTGACCGCGAACTGATCGCTCCGCAGAGCCTGTTGCAGCAGCAATGGGGAAGGGGCTGGGGCCGGCCCCATCATGCGGCAGCGCTCGCTGATTACAGTGGGAATCCAAGGACTGGGTGCCTGGATGTCCGATCGATACGATCTCGGCGAGTTGCGCTCCAGCCTGTCCGAACGCGAACTGGAGATCATCGAATTGGTGGCCACTGGCCTGACCAATCAGGAGATTGCCCTCAAACTGATGATCAGCAAGCGGACGGTAGACAATCACGTCAGCAATATCTTCACCAAAACAGGGGCGAAGAACCGCGTGGGTCTGCTGAACTGGGCGATGGACAACGGCAAGATCTGCCGGGACGGCTTCAATTGCTGCCACCTGCCGGCCAGCGAGCCCTGATCGGCCGCTAGCGGCTGTGGAACGGATCCAGCAGCGCCCCCAGGGGAGCATGCCGCTGGAGCTGGGAATCCTCCGGACTGAGCGCTTCCAGGCTGTAAATCTCAGGGCTGAGACCGAACAGATCGGCATAGTCGAGGCAGTCGGCCCGATCACGGCCGGCGAAGCGAAGCACGCCCTGGTGGTCGTAGAGGCCAATCACAGCAAGGGACCCGTGGCGAGGGGGAACAGAAAGGGAAGAAATCCTGAAATATCCTAGGGGTTGCCTGGCCCGCCCCCGTCCCCGGGACGCATCAGGTCATCGATCAGATGCTGGCGCTCGGCGGCGGGCCAGTGGCTCAGGGGCCGGCGGGCCAGGGCCGCATTGCTGAGCTCCGGGCGGTCGGTGATCTCGCGCCCGCACCAGGGGGGCACCACCACGGCCTGATCCTCGCTCTCCAGTTCCACTTCGACCAGCTGCAGTGGCGCGTTCTCCGCTTCGAATCGGTCCAGAACCCAGTCACCACCCGGAAGATCGAGGCCATACCGCCACTTGCGCAGTTGATGGGAGGCGAGCTCCAGCAGGCCCTCCGCATCGGCCGGTGGAATCAGGTATTCGAACTCATGACGGGCGAAGCCGCCGGCGTCAGCTTTGAGGGTGAGCCAGCCTTGGCGCCCCTCCTCCGGGCTGGTTTCCAGGTCAGAGGAGGGGCTGGCCTCCCGCAGCCGGACCCGCACGGTGACCCCTTCGGGGGAGGCCGCCAGATAGCCCTGGCGCAGCCGGCTGCACCGGCGGACATGGGGCCGCCAGCCCTCACCCGTGACCAGAAACCTCCGCTCGATCTCCAGCGCCACCGTCGATCCGCCGTGTTCCTGAGCCATCCTCGCCTGACCGATCTTCGCCTGCTGGCGCAGGCCTACCTGAACCAGCCGCTCGGGTCGCCCCAGCAGCCCCTGATCCTGGATCCACGCCGCTTCCGTCGCCACTGGCGGGTTGAGCGCCTGGAGCATTGCCACCGGCTCAGTTGGGAGAAGGCTCAGCGGCCGTGAGGTCACCGGCCCAGTGGAGCTTGTGGCTGAGGGTGCGGTAGTAGGAGGGATTCTGTTCCAGCCGCACCATCAGGGCGTAATGGCGGGATCGCTGGACAACGCAGCGCTCACCCGGCTCGATCACGGTGGCGTGGGCCCCATCCTTCCAGAGCTTCACCCGGCGGCTGGGATCCCCGAGGGGCCAGACCGCCAGCCTGGAGCGGGGCGGCACCACCACGGGGCGGCTGGACAGGCTCATCGGGCAGATCGGGTTCACCACGATGGCATCGATGCCGGGGTGAAGAATCGGCCCCCCTGCCGCCATGGCATAGCCCGTGGAGCCGGTGGAGGTGGCGATGATCAATCCGTCACCGCGGAACTGATCGACCACCTCGCCGTCGATCTCCAGTTCCAGGAGGCAGGTGGGGGAGAGCTCATCGAAGCAGGGCCGAAAATAGAAGTCGTTGAGGGCGCGGTGCACGGTCTCAGCGTTGGGGCCGGCGTCCCAGCTTTCGCCATCGAGGAGGCCGTCCCCCCGATCGACGGCGGCGGCCAGCATCATGCGCCGCTCCAGGGCGAAGCGATCATCCCGCAGGCGCTGCCAGAGATTGTCCTCGGCGCTGGCGGAGGCGAGGACGAGGAGCTTGCGTTCATGGGTGAGGAAACCGAGGTGTCCTCCCACGTTGAAGCTGAGAATCGGCACATCCAGGGGACCGAGGTGTCGGGCGGCGCCGAGCACGGTGCCATCCCCGCCGAGCACCACGGTGAGATCGGGCAAGCCGGCTTCGCTGGCCAGCAGGCCCGGAAACGGATTGGAGCCCGCGCCAGAGGTCGCGGATGTCACCCTCACGCCCTGGGCGCGCAGATCCTCCGCACAGCGCCTGGATTGACGGTGGGCCGCCTG
>CAYGQY010000122.1:0-5776 GCA_964352195.1 uncultured bacterium | reverse complement strand
GGGAGGGGGTGCGGGAGAGGGGGGATCACGCTGGAACCGACTTTAGGAACTCCCCGGCCGGCGCTGGCTGGGCCGGCCCTTTTAAGGTTGCCCCTCTCCCCGTTCACCCCCATGCGCGTCGCCATCGCCGGAGCTGGCCTGTCCGGTCTCTCCTGCGCCAAGTACCTCTGCGATGCGGGCCATACCCCCGTGGTCGTCGAGGCCCGCGGCGTGCTCGGCGGCAAAGTGGCCGCCTGGCAGGATGAGGACGGTGATTGGTACGAGACCGGTCTCCATATCTTCTTTGGCGCCTATCCCAACATGCTCCAGCTCTTCGCCGAGCTGGGCATCGAAGACCGGTTGCAGTGGAAGGAGCACGCCATGATCTTCAACCAGACGGACGTGCCCGGAACCTACAGCCGCTTCGACTTCCCGGATCTCCCCGCCCCCCTCAACGGCGTGGCGGCCATCCTGGGCAACAACGACATGTTGAGCTGGGCCGAGAAGATCCGCTTCGGCCTCGGCCTCGTGCCCGCCATGCTGCGCGGCCAGGCCTACGTCGAAGACTGCGACCAGTACTCCTGGACCGAGTGGCTGCAGTTGCACAACATTCCGGAGCGGGTGAATGATGAGGTGTTCATGGCCATGAGCAAGGCCCTGAACTTCATCAATCCTGATGAGATCTCCAGCACGGTGGTTCTCACTGCCCTGAACCGTTTTCTCCAGGAGAAGAACGGCTCGCAGATGGCCTTCCTGGACGGCAATCCCCCCCAGCGTCTCTGCGAGCCCATCGTGGAGTCCATCCGCTCCAGGGGCGGGGAGGTCCATCTCGACAGCCCGCTGCGGGAGATCCAGCTGGGGGACGATGGGGCCGTGGTCGGGTTCCGCATCGCCGGCATCAAGGGCCAGGAGCCCCGGGAGATCGTGGCCGATGCCTACGTCAGCGCCCTGCCGGTCGACCCGTTCAAGCGGCTGCTGCCCGAGCCCTGGAGACAGCTCCCCTTTTTCCGCAAGCTGGATGGCCTGAACGGGGTTCCGGTGATCAACATCCATCTCTGGTTCGACCGCAAGCTCACCGCCATCGACCATCTCCTGTTCAGCCGCTCCGCGCTGCTCAGCGTCTACGCCGACATGAGCAACACCTGCCGGGAGTACGCCGACCCGGAGCGCTCCATGCTGGAGCTGGTCTTCGCGCCGGCCGCCGAGTGGATCGGTCGCAGCGACGACGCCATCGTGGAGGCCACCCTCCAGGAGCTGCAGCGGCTCTTCCCCGACCATTTCACCGGCGACGACCAGGCCCGCCTGCGCAAGGCACGGGTTGTGAAGACGCCGCAATCCGTTTACAAGACGGTGCCAGGCTGCCAGCAGCTCAGGCCGTCGCAGGACACGCCGATCCCCAACTTCTTTCTGGCCGGTGACTACACCATGCAGCGCTACCTGGCTTCGATGGAGGGGGCCGTGCTCAGCGGCAAGCTCTGTGCGGACGCCGTGAGCCGACGGTGCTCTCCCGCCCCCGTGGCGCTCTGAGTGTGCTGAGTGCCCCCCCCACGGTCCCCTGCGGCGTCCTGCCGAGTCTGGATGAGGCCTACGAGTCCTGTCGCGCCGAAACAGCCCGCTGGGCCAAGACCTTCTACCTCGGCACCCTGCTGATGCCGCCGGCCAAGCGGCGGGCGATCTGGGCCATCTACGTGTGGTGCCGGCGCACCGATGAACTGATGGACAGCCCCCAGGCCCAGGGGCTGCCGGTGGACCGGCTGGCGGAGCGGCTGGATTGCTGGGAGGAGCGCACCCGTGCCCTGTTCGCCGGCAGGGTCCAGGACGGCCTCGACCTGGTGCTCCATGACACCCTGGCGCGCTATCCCCAGCCCCTGCAGGCCTATCTCGACATGATCGAGGGCCAGCGCATGGACCTCCAGCGCCATCGCTATGCCAGCTTCGCCGACCTGGAGCTCTACTGCTACCGCGTGGCCGGCACCGTGGGGCTGATGACCCAGGAGGTGATGGGGCTGGACACCGCTTACACCTCGGCCCCCTGGAGTGCCCCACCGGACACCTCGGCCGCCGCCGTCGCCCTCGGCATCGCCAACCAGCTCACCAACATCCTGCGGGATGTGGGAGAGGACCGCGGCCGCGGACGGATCTACTTGCCGCTGGAGGATCTGGAGCGTTTCGGCTACAGCGAGGCCGAGCTGATCGCCGGCACGGTCAACGACAACTGGCGCGCGCTGATGGCCTTTCAGCTCAGCCGGGCCCGCCACTGGTTCGCCCGCTCCGAGGCCGGGGTGCGCTGGCTGGCGGCGGATGCCCGCTGGCCCGTCTGGGCCTCCCTGCGGCTGTATCGGGCCATCCTCGATGGCATCGAGCGTCTCGACTACGACGTGTTCAACCACCGGGCCTACGTGCCGCGGGCCTTCAAGCTGCTTGACCTGCCCCGCTCCTACCTGATCGCCCAGGCCCGCTGAGGGCACTCTCGCTCCGCTCCCATGGCAACGGGGCCCCGGAACCGCGGCCCTTCACGGGCCAGCGCCGCGCTCAAGCCAGTCGAGCAGGATCGGATTGACCAGCTCCGGAGCCTCGTCGTGGGGGCAGTGCCCGAGACCGGGCAGCACGCGCAGCTCGCGCACCGCGTCAAAGCGCTCCGACCAGCGCCGGGCCTCCTCCGGGTCCTCCCATGGGTCCCGCTCGCCCCAGAGCAGCCGCACCGGCAGGGTGCCCAGCCGGGCGAGCAGTTCGGGGGCCAGATGATCGGAGAAGAGATTGATGAAGCCCCGAAAGCTTTCGAGGGCCCCGGGGTCGGTGCTCGGCCGATAGAGAATCTCCACCAGCTCGTCATCCACATGGGCGCCGCTGGGGTAGGCCTGCCGCAGCACCCGCCGGATCAGGCCGGGTCGGGCCAGAGCTCTGAACAGCGGGCCGATCACCGGACGCTGCCGCACCAGGGCCTGAACCACGGGGCGGCCCCAGCGCTGCAGGGCCGGAAGCTCCGCCAGACGCTTGTCGTCGAGGCTGCGCTCAGCGCAGTCGATCAGGATGAGCTGGCTGGGGGCCTGGCCCTGGGTCTGCAGCCGTTCCGCCGCGCGCAGGGCCACCAGGGCGCCGATCGAGTTGCCGACCAACTGGAGCGTGGTGCCACCGCCGCCGGAGTGGGGCCGGATGATCGCCGCGGCGAAGGCGATGACCTGGTCGGCCCAGAGATCGAAGCAGTAGCGCACGGTACCGGCCTGTTCCGCTTCCCCGCTCAGACGGGAGCGGGGTTTGTCGCTGGAGCCGAACCCGAGCAGATCGATCGCGTAGACCTCGAAGCGGCTGGCCAGGGCCGCCAGATTGCTCCGCCAGTGGCCGGAGGAGGCGCCGAAGCCGTGGATCAGCAGGACGGGAGGAGCCCCGGGCCGTGCCGGCGACGGCCCCAGGTGACGGAAGGCGATCGAATGGCCCTCCCAGCGCCATCGCTGCTCCGGCAGGCTCTCGAGCGACGCTGGAACCACGGGAACCATCAAGGGGGACCGGCCTGCCCCTCCGAATTCAGACGGCGGCCGTCTGGTTGGCGAGGAGAGACTTCAGCTTGGCCAGTTCCCCGGCCCAGCGGGGATCCGGAGCGCCTTCGGTGACGGTGTCGCTGTGGACCACCTTGTTGACGGCCTTGCGGGCGACGCTGGTCGGGGCCGAACCGGGACGGCGATCGACTGCGCCGCCGCCGCGGGTCTCGCGCCGCTCGGAGCGCTCGATCCGCAGGGTGTTGCCGCCGAAGTCACGGCCGTTGAGCTGCTCGATCACGCGGTCGGCCAGGGCCTCGTCATCAACGTTGGCGAAGCCGAAGCCACGGCAGGCGCCCGTTTCTCGGTCCTGGACCGTCTTGAAGCGGACCCCCTCACCCACGGCCGTGAACAGAGCGTTGAGCTCCTTGTCGTCGAAGCTCTGCGGCAGGTTGCCGACATACAGGCGAACGCTCATGGAAGGAAAGGGGGGAAGGAAATGGCTCGGGCACCAGGCCAGGGCCTGATCGATCGACAGACTGCTCCGGTACACCGGTTCGGCCCATGGCCGTTGAGCCGATGCGGCCCCTGGTTCCCTGAACAAAACGTCGGATGATTCAGCGGAAGGCTGCGGGCGCGGATCAGGCTGAACAGACGCCTGTGCACGGTGTAGTTAATCACGCCGAGTGGCCCTCAAGCCAGATCCGGGCTGAGGCGAGGGCTTCGTCATGATCGTGGAGACGGCCGAAGGCCGCTTCCAGGCGGAGGTGCTCCAGCAGGGCCCCCAGCCGCGGGGAGGGGCTCAGCCCCAGGGACTGCTGCAGCTCGCGGCCATCGACCGGGGAGCGGGGGTGGAAGAGGCGGTCACTGGGGTCGTGCCAGCGCGCCATCCAGGCGTGGGCCAGCGGGGCCGAAAAGATTAGCAGCAGGGCGGGCAGGTCGGCCTCCAGCTGCCGGTGCAGGCCAAGTCGCTCCGGTTCACTCAGGTCCCCGATCCGGGAGTCCGGTCCATCCTCCGGCCCGGCGGCCTGGCCCCCCCCTCCCAGCAGCCGGAGCTGCCAGTGACGCAGGCGGGCACAGCGCTGCTGCAGCCGCCGGCTGCTGCGCAGCCGGGTGAGCCCCTCCGCGTCGAAGAGGATCGCCAGCCGCGCCAGGGCCAGTGCCGCCCCCGCCAGCGGGGCGACGAGCCCCCGTTCCTCCGCCTGGCGGGGGCCGAGCCGCCGCAACCAGGGCCCGGCGGCCTTGGCCGGGTCCCCCCCGGGCCGCCAGGGATCCAGCAGCCCGCCGTCGAGGGCCCGGGCCAGTCCTTCCCCACCCGCGGGGCAGTGCGCCAGCTTCTCGAGCTCCAGCAGAACCCGTTCCGGGGCCACCTGGGGCAGCCGCGAACGGTGGCGCCGGATCCCCTCCCAGGTGCCGGGCTCCAGCCGGAAGCCCAGCTCCGCGGCGAGCCGGACCCCGCGCAGCAGCCGCAGGGGATCCTCCAGCAGATTGCGCTCCCGCACGGCCGTGAGCTGACCGGCGATCAGATCCTCCAGGCCCCCGGTGGGATCCAGCAGGCACGCCTGCCCGTCGAGCGGCAGGGCCAGGGCGTTGAGGCGGAAATCGCGGCGCCAGAGGTCTTCCGCCAGGTCCTCGCCGGCCTGGCGGGCCACGTCGAGGGTCCAGCCGGAAAGCACCAGCCGGGCGATCGATCGGCGGGGATCGAGCACCACGGTGCGGCCACCGTGGCGGCGGGCCAGCGCATGGCACAGGGCGATGGCATCCCCGGGCACCACCAGGTCCAGATCGGGTCGCGCCGGGAGCCGGCCCAGCAGGCCATCGCGCACCGCCCCCCCCACCACGGCTGTTCCCGGGGGGAGGTCGCCCGGGGGCACGGGCCAGAGCTCCAGCCGCAGGGCCAGTCGCAGGGCCGCCGCCGCCGCCAGGAGCCGGGCTTCGCCCGCGGCGGTCCGCCACCCCAGAATGGGCGGGTTCGGAGGCCGCGGCGGCATGTGCATCTGCGTGGATTGCCACTGGGTGGATCGCTGTCAGGCCTATCACGCGGTCGAGCGCCAGCACGGTGTGGTCCCGCTCAGTGATGCCCCCGATTTCCGCCCCGTGGAGCCGAGGATCCACGTCCAGGTGATGGACCTGCCCCGGAGTCAGGTGGGGGTGGAGTGGGATGTGCGGGCCTGTGGCAGCTTCCGCCGGGAGGAGGGCCGCTGGCGGCGGCTCCGCCCCGGTGAGCTTCTGCCCCCATGAGTGTGCAGGGGAGCGCATTGCTGGCGCTGCACAGCTCCAGTGATGTCCTTGGGGTGGGATGGCGGGACGGCCAGCCCGGACCC
>CAYGQY010000121.1:0-5780 GCA_964352195.1 uncultured bacterium | reverse complement strand
AGGCGATTCATCTTGCGCTCCACCAGGGCGCGGCGATGGCTGAGCACCAGGCGGTTGCGCTCCTCGTCCACCTCCAGGAACTTGAGCGGCAGGAAATCGGCGACCAGGTCTTCCTTGGGCTTGCGGGTGCTGATGTGGCTGCCGGGGATGAAGCCCCGCAGCCCTTCCACCCGAACCAGGGCGCCACCACGGTTGGTGGCGAACACCTCGGAATAGATGGTGGCGTCCTCCTTCTGGAGCTGGCGCACCCGCTCCCAGGCCCGCTGGTATTCGATCCGCCGGATCGAGAGGGTGAGCTGGCCGTCTTCATTCTCTTCGCTGAGGATGAAGAATTCGCGGACCTCGCCCGGCTCGAGCACGTCGGAGAGGTTCTCGACCCGGTTGATCGAGACTTCCTGGAGGGGCATGAAGGCGGCGGTCTTGGCGCCGATGTCGATCATGGCGCCCTTGGGCTCCATGGCGAACACGGTGCCGTTCACCACGTCGCCGGGTTTGAAGTTGTAGTCGTACTTGCTCAGGAGGGAGGCGAACTCCTCCAGGGTGAAGCCGGCGCCGGTGCCGTCGGCGTCACGGCTCACCGCTCGGCTGCTCGGGTCATCGGCGGTGGGGACCTCTTCCGGAAGGTCGAGACCTGCGGGATCGGCCGCCGGGTCGCCGGCGAGTTCCAGGTCGACCTCGGAGCTGCTGATCTCGGAAGGGGTCACGGTCATGAAGGGGTGGCGGCCTGCCAGGGGCAGAGCGAGGGGAACCGCGTGACCGCCCGCCGACAGCCCACGCAGTCGCTCACTATACAAATGGCTGCCCGCCCCCAGCCAGGGGCGTGGATCCCGCAGGCTGGGGCCGGGCGGGATGGGATCAGCTCACCGCCGCCAAGGTGCCGTCTCCCCGCTTCCGGGAGGGCCGGCGGCTCAGGCCTTCCAGGGTGGCGACGAAGTCGCTGATGCTCTGAAACTTGCGGTAGACGGACGCGAAGCGCACGTAGGCCACCTCGCTCATCTCGCAGAGCTGCTGGAGCACGAGTTCGCCGATCTCGGCGCTGCTCACCTCCCGGCCACTGCGCTGCTGGAGGACCAGTTCGATCTCATCGACCACCGTTTCGAGCCGGGCCGGTTCGAGACCGGTTTTCTCGCAGGCCCGCAGCAGTCCATGCAGGAGCTTGGAGCGGTTGAAGGTTTCGCGGGCGCCGTTGCGTTTGACGACCGTGACGGGAACGGTTTCCACCCGCTCGTAGGTGGTGAAGCGAAAGTCACAGTTGAGGCATTCACGCCGGCGCCGCACACTGCGTCCCCCGTCCGCGGAGCGGGACTCCAGCACCCGGCTATCGGTGTGTTGGCAGGAGGGACATTGCATCCCTGGAGACCCACGCGGTATCACGTCAGTGTAGACAGCAACACTCGCGTTGAGAAGTGTTCCGCCGCAGGGGATCTGGCGGAGCCGGCCAGAATGGCTCGTTCGGAAGGCCGCTCAGCCAGACAAAAGCCCCCGCCGGGGCGGGGGCTTGGGGGCTGCAAGGAGCCCTTCCCTCACTTGCCGATCTTGGGCGGATCGCGGAAGGCGATCGCAAAGAACAGCGTGGCGAGTGCCAAGGTGAGGATGAGGATGTAGGCGAAGCTCTCCATCGGGAATCTCCTGGGTAGGGGCGATCAGCTGAGCGTGGAGCCTGGCTGGGGAACGAACCCCTCGGGAAGGCGACGGGTGGAGCGGTCGCCCAGTTTCTGGAACAGACCGAATTCCACCTGCTCGCCGAGGTCGGGATCAATGCCGGCGAACACATCCCTGTAGAGGGTGCGGGCGCCGTGCCAGATGTGCCCGAAGAAGAAGAGCAGGGCGAAGGTGGCGTGGCCGAAGGTGAACCAGCCCCGGGGGGAGCTGCGGAAGGTGCCGTCGGAGTGGTAGGTCTCGCGATCGAACTCGAAGGCTTCACCGAGCTGGGCCTTGCGGGCCAGCCGTTTCACGTCGGACGGATCCGTGAAGGTCTGGCCGTTGAGCGCGCCGCCATAGACGGTGGCCGTCACACCGGTCTGCTCGAAGGAATAGCGCGCCTCGGCCCGCCGGAAGGGGATGTCGGCGCGGACCACGCCCTGGCTGTCTTCGAGGATCACGGGGAAGTTCTCGAAGAAGTTGGGCAGACGGCGCACCTCAAGGTCCCGGTCGTCCTTGTCGGTGAAGCTGATGTGACCGAGCCAGCCGGTGGGCAGGCCGTCACCGTTGACCATCGGGCCGACCCGGAACAGACCTCCCTTGGCCGGGCTGTTGCCGACGTAGTCGAAGAAGGCGAGCTTTTCGGGAATGGAGGCAAAGGCCTCTTCCTTGCTGGCGCCGTTTTCGAGGGCCGTGGCGACCCGGCGGTTGATCTCGGTCTTGAAGTAGCTCTGGTCCCACTGATAACGGGTGGGCCCGAACAGCTCCACCGGTGTGGCAGCCGAGCCGTACCACATCGTGCCAGCCACGATGAAGGCGGCGAAGAAGACCGCGGCAATGGCGCTGGCCAGCACGGTTTCGATGTTCCCCATCCGCAGGGCCTTGTACAGGCGCTCCGGGGGACGGGTGGTGATGTGGAAGATGCCGGCGATGATCCCCACGATGCCGGCGGCGATGTGGTGGGCCACGATGCCGCCCGGGTTGAAGGGATTGAATCCCTCCGGGCCCCAGGCCGGCTGCACCTTCTCGAGATGGCCGGTGAGACCGTAGGGATCCGACACCCACATGCCCGGTCCGAAGACGCCGGTGAGGTGGAAGGCGCCGAACCCGAAGCAGCCGAGACCGGCGAGCAGCAGGTGAATGCCGAAGATCTTGGGCAGATCAAGCGCCGGCTCACCGGTGCGGGGGTCCTGCCAGATCTCCAGATCCCAGTAGGTCCAGTGCCAGATGGCGGCCAGGAAGAGCAGGCCACTGAAAATGATGTGCGCCGCGGCGACGCCTTCAAAGCTCCAGAAACCCGGGTCCACGCCGGTTTCACCGGTGATGCTCCAGCCCCCCCAGCTGCCGGTCACGCCGAGGCGGGCCATGAACGGCATGACGAACATGCCCTGGCGCCACATCGGGTTGAGCACCGGGTCGGAAGGATCGAAGATGGCGAGCTCATAGAGCGCCATGGAGCCGGCCCAGCCGGCAACCAGAGCGGTGTGCATGAGGTGCACGGCCAGCAAGCGGCCCGGGTCGTTGATGACGACCGTGTGCACCCGATACCAGGGCAATCCCATGGGGGTTAGGTCAGGGGTGACAAACAGCTGCCCAGGCCTGGCCGGAAGGCGTGACCTGGCAGCGGACGATCGATCGGATCGATCCGTGCTGGCGATCGTAAGGGGTTCCCCTGGCCGGCGGGAGCGCCAGGCGTCAGCTGAAACGAGCCGTGACGCAGGATCCGCCCCGATCCGGTCCGGACGTTTACAAAACGCAATCTCTGCCCCGCAGAATAGGGGGCTTCCATCGCCCCAGCCCCATGCCCGTGATCCGTTTCCTCCGTGAAGGCCGCGATGTGGAGTGCTTCCCCGGGGAGAACCTGCGTGAGGTCGCCCTGCGGGAGGGGGTGGAGCTCTACGGACTCAAGGGTCAGCTGGGCAACTGCGGTGGCTGCGGCCAGTGCATCACCTGTTTCGTCGACGTGGTCGACGAGGCGGCACCCGGGGCCCTGAGCGGCCGCACCCCGGTGGAGGAGCGCAAGCTACGCCGTCGCCCCCAGACCTGGCGCCTGGCCTGCCAGGCCCTGGTGGAGCGCTCCCTGGTGGTGCTGACCCGGCCCCAGGTGGGCCTGGCCGATGGGGAGCGCCTGCTGGCCCAGGCCCGGGGGAGGGATCTGCCGGCCGGCCCCACCGCCTGGCCGGTGTCCCCCGCGCCGCTCCAGACCGGGGAGGATGGCGAGGACGGGACCGCTACGGCCGGTGAAGCGGCCGGGGATGATCCGGTTCAGCGGTGATACGGTCCTGACGCGCCAGTCAGACCCGTCCGACCGAACCGATGGAAACCAACGATCTGGGTTTTGTGGCCAGCCTGATGTTCGTGCTGGTGCCGGCGGTCTTTCTGATCGTTCTCTACATCCAGACGAGCAGCCGTCAGCAGGGTTGAGCCTCCACCCATCGATCGGGTGCCGTAGGCTCCGTGTCGCCGGGCTCCTGGCCGATTTCCCCAGTGCTCCGCTGAGCAGGCCCACCCTCAACGGTGGTCGCCTTACGGCTCCCTCACGAGCAGCACCGGGGCCGGCGCATGTACCCGGATGTAGTCGCTCACGGAACTGCCCAGCAGCCGGTCGATGTCCACCAGGCTCTTGGCCACCAGGGGGCGGCGATCCTGGGAGGCGATCACCACCATGTCCGCGTTGATCTCCTCCGCCACTGCGCAGACCCCGCGGCCGATGTCGCCGGTCTTGTGGACGCCCTTGAGATCCACGCCCAGACCCCGGGCGCGCTGCAGGGCCTTCTCAAGCACCGCATCGGCCGGACTCTTGCCCCCCCGGCTCGGGGTGATGTCCTGCCGTGAGATGTGCACGCCGGTGAGGCTGCCGCCGGGGATCTCCCGCACCAGTTCGCAGGCGATGCGCAGGGCATCGTCCCCCACTCCCGTGCCGTCGATCGCCACCAGGACGCGGTTCACATGGCGCACGTACAGGTCGTCACGCACCAGCAGCATCGGCCGGGTTGAGAGCTGGAACACGTACTGGCTGGAGCTGTTGGCCAGAATCGACTGGAGGCGCCCCAGGCCGCGCGAGCCCATCACGATCAGGTCGGCGTCCAGTTCATCGGCCACCTTGAGCACGGTCTGTTTGGTGTCGCCCTGGCGAATGATCGCGTTGACGTCCCCGGGGTTGAGGCCCAGCCGTTTCACCGCCTCCGCCACGATCCCGGCGGCGTTCTGCCAGTGCTCCTGGAAATCGTTGCCGGCCTGCTCCGGCACCACGTGGAGCAGATTCAACCGGGCCTGCCGGAAGGCCGGAAGGTCGCGCAGCATGCGCACCATCTCTTCCACATGGCCTTTGCCGGAGTCGGCGATCAGAAGATTGCGAAACACGAGGCGGTCGCGATTCTTCGGCAGCCTATGGCCTGGATCCGATGGGGCAGCAGGTGGGCGGTGAGGTCGTAACGGAGTCCGGCGGCGGACGCGCCGGCTGGCGGCTGGAGAGGCGGGTGCTGCCCCAGCACACCGACCATGCCGGGGTGATGTGGCATGGCGCCTACCTGGCCTGGCTGGAGGAGGCGAGGGTGGAGGCGCTGGCCGCCGTGGGGCTCGACTACGCCACGCTCTCCAGCCGGGGTCTGGAGCTGCCGGTGGTGATGCTTCGCCTCGAGTACCGCCGGGCCCTGCTGCACGGGGAGATGGTGCAGATCCGCAGCAGCGCGGAGCCCCTCCGGGGGGTGAGGCTGCCCTGGCGCAGCCACTTCCTGGGGCAGAGCGGCGGGGTGGCGGCCACGGCGTGGGTGGAACTGGTGGCGGTGGACGTCCGCGCCGGTCCAGCCTCCGGTCGCCGGGTGCTGCGGCGCCTTCCCCCCGATCTGGCGGCAGCGGTGCAACGGCTGGAGCGGGGACCCGCTCCAGCCCTCTAGTACACTTGTACTGATGTTCTGGGGTCGTCATGGGCGATCTGGTCTCCGCCCCCTTCCACCGCGAGGCCGCCAGGGGCGTCGCCTGGTCGGCGAATCGCCGGCGCTGGTGGCTGCTCTGGAGTGCCTGTCCCGGTCTGGGCTGGTCTCGGCTCCGGCAGCTGGAGCCCCACTTCGGCGGTCTTGCCGCCGCCTGGGGGGTCCCGGCGGATCGGCTGGCCGCCCTGCCCGGGTTCGGTCCCGCTG
>CAYGQY010000120.1:0-5783 GCA_964352195.1 uncultured bacterium | reverse complement strand
CTGGGAGACAAGCCCGTCGTGGCCCTCTCCGCCGAGCGTTGTTCGGCTTGGTGTGGGGAACCATGAAGACGCCTTCCACGGCACCGTTGGAGGTGGCAGCAGCCGGAGCCGACCTCAGCCCTGCTGGATCACCCGCTGCGGGAAGGGAATCTCGATCCCCTCCTCGCGGAAGCGATGCCAGACGGCGCGGCTCACCTCACTCTTGATACTGGCGTTGTTCATCGGGTCCCCGATCCAGTAGCGCAGCCCGTAGTTGATGCCCGAGTCGCCATAGTTCAGCAGCAGGGCTTTCGGCGCCGGCTCGTTCAGCACCCGGGAGCAGGATCCCGCCACCGACTCCAGCAGATGGATCACCGTGTCGGGGTCGTGGCGGTAGGCGGCCGACACCTCCATCTGGCTGCGGCGCAGCCGGTCGGTGCCGGTGTAGGTGGTGGTTGTGGTGGTGAAGAAGTCCTGGTTGGGGATCACCAGCTCGGCGTTGTCCCGGTCGCGCCAGAGCACCGCCGCTCGCATGCCCAGGCGGCGCACCTCGCAGGGATCGCCGTCGATGAACAGGATCTCGCCCGGCCGCACCGAACCCTCGAACAGCAGCCAGAGCCCACTCACGAAGTTGGAGAACACCTCCTTGATGCCGAAGCCCAGGCCGACCGACAACCCGCCGGCCACCGCCGCGATCGCCGTGGTGTTGAAGCCGATGCGATGGAGCAGCCACATCACCCCGAGGCCGATCACCACGTAGCGGGTGACCAGCTCCAGCGCCGCGCGGGTGCCGCTGCTGAAGCCCAGCAGACGTTGCAGCACGGCCCCCAGCCAGGTGACGGCGAACCCGGAGACCACCACCAGGAAATAGGGGATGGTGAGGATCAGAACGAGGCCTCCGGTGGTGATCGGCTCCCCGAACAGATCGAGCAGGGGGATCTGGGCCACATCCGCCAGGGAATCGAGCTGGTTGATCAGGGAGCCGATCACCAGGAGCCCGTACAGGGGCCTGATCAGACGGAGGTAGAACGTCTCGACGGCGTCGGTGTTGATCCAGCGGAGCAGGATCAGGCGGAGCAGGGCCAGCACCATCCACAGGCCGAACAACCGGCTGATGTAGATGGCGAGACCCCCCGGCAGACCCAGCCGCTCCAGCAGCAGGGCATTGAGCCGCAGGGCCAGAAGCAGCAACAGCCCGCCCAAAAACTCGAAGCGACGGCCGCGGCGTCGCAGCGGCGCCTGGATCCAGAGCCGGTGGGCCCCATAGAGCAGCAGGGCGCTGAGGCACTGCAGCACCACGGGCGGCCGGCTGAGGTAGCCCAGCCAGCCCGAGAGTTCATAGAGCAATTGTGTCATCGGAGGATGCGCGTGCTCAGGGTCCGGAGGTCCCGTCCGGCCGGGGAGGGCCGGCCTCGAGCATCCTGATCGCCTGCTCCGGGTCGATGCCACCCACGATCATCCGCTCCAGCAGGGTTTGGATCCAGCTGAGGCGTGCCTCGATCCGATCGGGGTTGCGGAAACTCGGCAGCCGGGCGTTCTCCAGGCTGGCCGCCAGGGCGGCGAAGGTGCCGGAGCTCTTGGTGGGGATCCTCACCTCCCGGTTCACCGGCAGGTTGCCGGGCGCGGCCAGCATCAGCCGCCTCTGCGTCAGCTTGCTGAGGCTGAAGAGCACGAAGTCGCGGGCGATCTGCCGTTGGCGGGGGGTGGAGTGCCGGCCGAAACTCCACACACTCAGCCGGGTGAGCCCCTGGGCGGGCCGCCCCCTCTGGCCGGGAAGTTCGGAAACGCCCAGGTCGGGCCCCAGCGAGGTGCTGAGCTGCTCCAGCCACACGCTGTTGCAGCTGATCCAGTCGAGCTGGCCGGCCTCGAGGCGATCGACCAGAGCCACGCCATCCTCGCTGAACTCCACGTTCTGCTGCAGGTTGGCGTTGTCCAGCCACTGGAACCAGCGGCGCAGGGCACGGCGATCCTCCGGGCTGATCGCCAGCCTGCCATCGGCGGTGGGCGGCTCCTCCACCACCCGCACCAAGGCGTTCTCGCTGCTGGTGCCATTGCTCGTCCAGAACAGATCCAGCAGGCGCAACGGCAGGCCGGAGCGCATGCCCCTGGCGCTGAGATCGATCAGGTCATCGAGGGTGCGGGGGGGGACCGGCACCCTCCGCCTGTTGAAGCAGGCCACCTCCGGCTGCGCCAGCACCGGGACCGCGAGCAGGCCCTCCTCGGTGCGGAAGTCGTCGAGGAAGCGGGGCTGAATCTCCCGGAGCCGGGCCGGATCCAGCTGCACCGATTCGCTCAGGTCCTGCTCATGCAGCCGCAGGGCCGTGATCACCCGGGTCACCATCAGATCCGGCCCCAGGCCCCGGGAGTTGCGGAAGGCGGTCGAGGAGAGAAAGACGTCGCTGGGCAGGTGTCGCAGATGGATGTTCACCCCCGGGTTCACCTGGCGGAACTCGTCGATGAGCGTCAGGGCGCGCCTCCGGTTCTGATGCAGCTCCTCGGTCCCGTTCAGCCGGGGATCGATCTCCACGTAGAGAAAGAGGCTGTCGTTCAACCGCCAGCTGGTGCAGCCGCCGCAGAGCAGCAGCGCCACCGCCACGACGCCGCCGCGCAGCCCCATTCGCCGAGGGACGGGGTCCTCTCGGCCGGGGCCGGGGGGGATAGTGCTCATCGATCGGCGGTCAACCGTTCGCTGACGGCCCAGAGCTGGTGGCGGGCCTTCCCGTCCAGGGCCTTCGGGGCCACCCGGCAGAGCCGGGGCCAACCCCGCATCCCCCCCCGCTGGTCGGGCCCGTAGTGCTCCCCTCCCTGCGCCTCCGGCGCCGTGGCGGCGAACAGTTGGGGCAGGGCCCCCATGGCGGCACTCTGGAAGAGGGGATCCATCAGCCGGTAGGCGAAACGCTCCAGGCTCGAGCCGCTGGAGGCCACCGAGGCGGGCTGCAGGTTGGTGCGGGCCAGCCCGGGATGGGCCGCCAGGGAGACGGCGGCGCTCCCCGCCGCCGTGAGCCGCTCCTGCAGTTCAAGGGCGAACATCACATTGGCCAGCTTGCTCTGGCTGTAGGCCATCCACCGGTCATAGCGCCGCTCACCCATCAGGTCATCGAAGGCGATCCGGCCGAAGTACTGGGCGCCGGAGGTGACGGTGACCACCCGGGCTCCGGGCCGTTCGTCCAGCAGGGGCAGCAGGGCGGTGGTGAGGGCGAAATGGCCCAGGTGGTTGGTGCCGAACTGCAGCTCGAACCCGTCGCGGGTGCGTGTGCGCGGTGTGCCCATCACTCCGGCGTTGTTGAGCAGCAGGTCGAGCCGGCCGTACTGGTCCGCCATCCAGCGGGCAGCCGTGCGAACGCTGGCCAGATCGGCCAGGTCCAGTTCGAGCACCTCCAGGCCGGCGGCGGCCGTCGGCAGCAGCGCGGTGCGGGCCTCGGCCCCCTTCTGGCGAGAGCGGCAGGCCAGCACCACCGTGGCGCCCCGGGCCGAGAGGGCCCGGGCCGATTCCAGCCCCAGGCCGCTGTTGGCGCCGGTGATCAGGGCGATCCGGCCGCTCTGGTCGGGAATGTCGGCGAGGGTCCAGGGCATGGGCTGGGGCGGCGGTCCGTGCTGGTCACGGAGCCCATCGTGTCGCCCGCAGCTCCATCAGCGTGGGCCCCACCCAGAAGGCGCCGGGATCCAGACGTGCGGCGGCGATCTCGGCCGCGGCGGCTTCGGCCTCGGCCTGGTTCCAGCCCCCCTGGCGGATCAGTTCGCGGCCATAGATCGTCACGAATCGCTCCAGCCAGGCGGCGCCCTTCTCCCCCGGACGGGCCACCACCGGCAGCGGCCGCAGGGCCTCGATCCGGAACCCCCGGGCGGCCAGCAGGGAGGGCAGGTTCCGGTTCACGTCCGGGTCACCGCCGGCCGCCAGGAAGCTCTCCAGGCAGGCCCGGCCGAAGCCCCCCACCGCGGCGCCGTGGGGATGGAGCCCGAAACTGCTCCAGTGGATGTACTCGTGCACCAGCAGCCGGGCGCCGGCCGGGAGGCGCTCCGCCAGCCGGTCGAGCAGGGGCTCCACCGCCGGCAGGAACATCGCCACCCAGCGGCACCAGACCAGATCGAAGGCCTCCCGGGGCAGAGGATCGCTGCGCAGATCGTGACGGCGCACCTCCAGCTGGGAGAGGTCGGCCGCCGCCGCCGCCTGGCGGGCCGCTTCCACATAGGTCGGGCTGAGCTCCAGCGCCAGCACCCGACCGCCGCCACCCACCTGCCGGGCCAGTTCCAGGCTGGCGAAGCCGGGACCGGCCCCGAGGTCGAGCACCCGCTGGCCGGCCCGCAGACCCGCGGCCTCCAGGCCACGGCGCAGCTCCGGCAGCCAGAACTCGTGCTGCAGCCGCAGCCGGTCCAGCTCGATCGGATCGGTGCCGAGCAGGTAACGGTCGGACGCCATCAACGCGGGCCGCTCAGTCCTCGGGGAAGAGCAGCTCGGCGAGCTCGTCGGGATCGACGTCGTAGACCCGGGCCAGGCTGGTCTCGATCGCCGATGTCACCTCGCCGGGCAGGAAGCGCATCGCGTTGAGGGCGTCCTCGGCGATGTCGTCGGTGAGCAGCTTCTCCTCCCCGCCGAGCTTCTCGTCGTTGATCACAGCCATCACCCAGCTCTGGTAGGCGTACACCAGATCGGAGAATTCGAGCTCCGGGTCGTTCAGATCCAGGGCCATGGTCATGTCCAGTGCAAGCCCCTGCAGTTTGGCCCCCGGCGTGGACGCCCGGCCAGCCCGGCCCAGGGCCGGGTCGCCCTGTGCGGAACTCCCCATCCGCAGGCGCCCGCCGGCAGCATGGAGCTCCCGCGGGGCCCCGCTGTGACTGAGATCGCCGCGAGCGGCAGCGGCTCCGCCGCCGCCGGGAACGCCCTCACGCTGCAGGCCGGGCTGTTCGAGTTCGCGTCCGGGGAGCTGGTGCGGCAGCACCGGCAGAGCTTTGCGCCGCTCTGGACGGCCGAGAGCTGGGCGAAGCTGATGATCTGGCTGGCGCTCAACAGCGGCGCTGATGGCGATGCCGCCGGGCTCGAGGGGTTCGCGGCCGCGATCGGGCCCCGCACCACCCTCCGCCTGCGCCGCCTGTTCTTCGAGCGGGACCTGGAGCCGGCCAACCTCAGGCTGATGGCCGATCCCGCCGAGGCCCAGGTGCTGGCCCTGCCCCTGCATCCCGCCGGCGGTGAGGGGGGGCTGGCCCCGGGCCCCCTGTCCGCTGCCCTGGAGCAGGTGGGGCTGACGCCCCTGGTCTGCCCCGATCCCGCTCTCTGGCGGCGGCTCGACGCCCTGGTGGCCATCCCCTGGCGCGCCGGCGCGGTCCCCCGACCGGAGCCGGATCTCCCGGCTGTCTAGGTTGCCAGGTCGTGGGAGGCCCACCATGCGACTGATCGGCCGATTCCGCAGCCCCGGCACCGCAGCCCTGGCCGATGCGGCGCTCGGGTTCTTCGAGCGCCGCAGTGATCTGCGCCGGCCTGGCATCGCCTTCGGCCACGATCCCGCCCATCCCGACAAGGTCTCCACCGACATCAGCCTGGTCGCGATCGACCGCTCCGACCCCGAGGCCCATGGGCTGGCGGAGGTGATGCTGCGCGGGGTCTCGGCCGGATTGCAGCGTTATCTCCAGGAGCGCCCCCGTTTCCTGGAGGTGTGCCCGGAGCGTTCGTTGTTCGTCCATCCGATCTTCAACCTGCAGCGCTACGCCCCGGGCGAGGGATTCCGCAGCTGGCACTGCGACTGGACCACCAGCGAGGAGGCCACCGAGCCGATCCGGCGGGTGCTGGCCTGGATCCTGTACCTCAACAC
>CAYGQY010000119.1:0-5793 GCA_964352195.1 uncultured bacterium | reverse complement strand
TGTAGGCGTCGTAGCCGACCAGACGCACGTGGTGGTCGGGGTAGGCGCGGTGGCATGCCTCCAGTTCACTGACGATCACGCCCAGATCCTTCTCACCGAAGAAGGGCAGCTTCCAGAACGACCAGTAGGTGGCCATGGAGCGGCTGGGGTGCACGTGCTCGACCAGGGGGCTCCAGCCCTGGGCGATGATGTAGGCGATCTGGTCGTAGATCTCGTCCTGGGACATCGGCGGGAGGAAGCCGAAGGTCTCCAGGGTGGCGACTGTTTGGTAGTCACCCACGGTGCTCTTGAAGGGCATGGGGATCCTGTGATGGATGGAATGAATGGATGCGGTTCTGGATCACCGGGGGAGAGAAGGGAGGAACCCCCCTCTTGCTCCCGCCGTCATGGGGTGATCAGTTGACGTCGAGCTTGTCGACGGTGTCGAACTCGAACTTGATCTCCTTCCAGGTTTCGAGAGCGATGGCCAGCTCGGGGCTGTGCTTGGCGGCCTCCATGAGGATGTCGCGGCTTTCCTTCTCGATTTCCCGACCGGCGTTGCGTGCTTTGACGCAGGCTTCCAGGGCCACCCGGTTGGCGGCGGCGCCAGCGGCCGAACCCCAGGGGTGGCCGTGGGTGCCACCACCGAACTGGAGCACGGAGTCGTCGCCGAAGATGGCCACCAGGGCCGGCATGTGCCACACGTGGATACCGCCTGAGGCGACGGCGAACACGCCGGGCATGGAAGCCCAGTCCTGGTCGAAGAAGTTGCCGCGGCTGCGGTCTTCGGGCACGAACGACTCGCGCAGCTGGTCGATGAAGCCGAGGGTGGTCTGGCGATCGCCCTCGAGCTTGCCCACCACGGTGCCGGTGTGCAGCTGGTCACCGCCGGAGAGGCGCAGGCACTTGGCCAGCACCCGGAAGTGGATGCCGTGCTTGGGATGGCGGTCGATCACCGCGTGCATGGCACGGTGGATGTGCAGCAGCATGCCGTTCTTGCGGCACCACTTCGACAGACCGGTGTTGGCGGTGAAGCCCCCGGTGATGTAGTCGTGCATGATGATCGGCTGCCCGAGTTCCTTGGCGAACTCAGCCCGCTCATACATCTCCTCAGGAGTGGCGGCGGTGCAGTTGAGGTAGTGCCCCTTCTTCTCGCCGGTTTCTTGCTGGGAGAGTTGCACGGCCTCGGCCACGAACTCGAAGCGGTTCTGCCAGCGCTGGAAGGGCTGGGAGTTGATGTTCTCGTCGTCCTTGGTGAAATCGAGGCCACCGCGCAGGCATTCGTAGACCACCCGGCCGTAGTTCTTGCCGGAGAGGCCAAGCTTCGGCTTGATCGTGCAGCCCAGCAGCGGACGGCCGTACTTGTTCATCCGGTCGCGCTCGACGCAGATGCCGTTCGGCGGGCCGGGGCAGGTCTTGATGAAGGCCATCGGGAAGCGGATGTCTTCCAGACGGAGGTGGCGCAGGGCCTTGAAGCCAAACACGTTGCCCACCAGGGAGGTGAGCACGTTGGTGACGGAACCTTCCTCGAACAGATCGAGGGGATAGGCGACGAAGGCGTAGAACGATTCCTTGTCACCGGGGACGTCTTCGATCCGGTAGCAGCGACCCTTGTAGAAATCGAGGTCGGTGAGAAGCTCGGACCAGACGGTGGACCAGGTGCCGGTGGAGGACTCGGCGGCCACGGCGGCGGCCACTTCTTCCTTGGGAACTCCTTCCTGACCGGTGACCTTGAAACAGGCCAGCAGGTCGGTGTCGAGGGGGACGTAATCAGGAGTCCAGTAGGTGTCTCTGTACTCCTTGACCCCGGCGTCGTACTTCTTGCTCATGGGGGAAATCTCCTGTGGGTCGGGTGGGAAAGACGGGATCGCCGCGCTCCATCAGGGCGCTTCGGATCTCAGTCCTTGGAGCCCAGACCGAAGTTGCTGTTCAGCGCCGGCTCGACTTCACGGTGGGGACGGGCGATGATGTGGGCGGCCACCAGGCCGTCACCCACGCGCTCACAGGCATCGGCACCGGCGCGGACGGCGGCGTTCACGGCACCGGTTTCGCCCCGGACCAGCACGGTCACGTAGCCGCCACCAACGAATTCACGGCCGATCAGGCGCACTTCGGCAGCTTTGGTCATGGCGTCTGCGGCCTCGATGGCGGGCACGAGGCCCCGCGTTTCGATCATGCCGAGGGCGATGCCCATGGTTTCATTCGCCATTGCCTACTCCAGAAAGGTTGGGGGAAGGTTCGATTAGGACCATGCTCGGCGGCCTACCCCGCCGTCAAGCGATTTGGGTGCTTTGGCCCATCACGGTCTCTCGTGGCAGCCATCAGCGTTGCTGATCAGTTCCCTCCGAAAGTTAAGTCCTGTTAAGAACTGAATCGCCCGTGGACGTGGGGTGGGAAGGAGGCTCGCCCGGTCCGAGCGGGGTCGCCACGGCCCTGTTCCCGAAGACTTGTCAACAGCGCGGGGTTTGGCCGCCGGTCCTGGCTAGTCCGGTGTCGATCCAACGGTGTGAGTCCATGGCCCAGACGTCCAGCCTGCCGCCGGTGCTGAAGGAGAGCGGCCAGCGGGAAGTGTTCTGTGGCCTCACATCGATCGTCTGGCTGCATCGGCGCATGCCCGATGCCTTCTTCCTGGTGGTCGGCTCGCGCACCTGCGCCCACCTGATTCAGTCGGCGGCCGGCGTGATGATCTTCGCCGAACCCCGTTTCGGCACGGCGATCCTCGGCGAGCGGGATCTGGCCGGCCTGGCCGATGCCAACGAGGAACTCGACCGGGTCGTGGCCGATCTGCTGGCCCGTCGCCCCGAGATCCGAACCCTCTTCCTGGTGGGCTCCTGCCCCTCGGAGGTGATCAAGCTCGACCTGGCCAAGGCCGCCGAGCGGATCTCCGAGCGGATGCGGGGCCGGGTGCGGGTGGTGAACTACTCCGGCAGTGGCATCGAAACCACCTTCACCCAGGGGGAGGACGGTGCCCTCAGCGCCCTGGCCCCCCTGCTCCCGGCCAGCGACGCCCCCCAGCTGCTGCTGGTGGGCACCTTGGCCGATGGGGTGGAGGAACGCTTCCTGGCGCTGTTCGAGCGGATGGGCCTCGACGGGGTGCGCAGTCTCCCTCCGCGTCAGTCATCCGACCTGCCTCCGGTGGGCGCCCAGACCCGCCTGCTGGTGACCCAGCCCTTCCTGAGCGATACGGTGCGGGCGCTGGAGCGCCGCGGTGCCCGCCGCATCGCGGCCCCCTATCCCCTCGGAGTGGAGGGGAGCTGCGCCTGGATGGCGGCGGCCGCCGCCGCCTTCGGCCTTGATCCGGAGCGGGTGGCTGCGGTGCTCGATCCCCTGGCCGAGCGGGGTCGTCGGGCCCTGGCCCCCTTCCGTGCCCGGCTGGAGGGCAAGCGCCTGTTCCTGCTGCCCGATTCCCAGCTGGAGATTCCCCTGGCCCGTTTCCTCAGCCGGGAGTGCGGCATGGAACTGGTGGAAGTGGGCACCCCGTACCTTGACCGCCAGCTGATGGCCGAGGAGCTGCCGCTGCTGCCGGATGGCACCCAGATCAGTGAGGGTCAGGATGTGGAGCGCCAGCTGGAGCGCGTGCGCGCCAGCCGTCCCGATCTGGTGGTCTGTGGCATGGGTCTGGCCAACCCGCTCGAGGCCGAGGGCTTCGCCACCAAATGGTCGATCGAGCTGGTGTTCAGCCCCATCCACGGCTGTGACCAGGCCGCCGACCTGGCCGAACTGTTCGCCCGCCCCCTCAACCGCCGCGACCTGCTGCAATGGAACTGACCCTCTGGACCTACGAAGGCCCCCCCCACGTGGGCGCCATGCGGATCGCCACCTCCATGGAGGGGGTGCACTACGTGCTGCATGCCCCCCAGGGGGACACCTACGCCGATCTGCTGTTCACGATGATCGAGCGGCGCGATCGACGCCCCCCCGTCACCTACACCACCTTTCAGGCCAGGGATCTGGGCGGTGACACGGCCGAACTGGTCAAGACCTCGATCCGGCAGGCGGTGGAACGGTTCCGGCCCGAGGCCCTGCTGGTGGGGGAGAGTTGCACGGCCGAACTGATCCAGGATCAGCCGGGCTCCCTGGCCGCCACCATGGATCTGGGCGTTCCTGTGGTGAGCCTGGAGCTTCCCGCCTACTCCAAGAAGGAGAACTGGGGGGCGGCCGAAACGCTCTATCAGCTCTGCCGGGGTCTGCTCCGGGAGAGCCTTCCCGCCCCGGGCACCCCCAAGCCCGGAGCCGATCGCTGGCGGGAGGAGGGCCGGCGGCCCCGGGTGAATCTGCTGGGCCCGAGCCTGCTCGGCTTCCGTTGCCGCGATGACGTGCGCGAACTGCGCAGCCTGCTGGACGAGCACGGCATCGATGTGAACGTGGTGGCCCCGTTGGGGGCCCGGCCCGCCGATCTGATCCGCCTGCCCCTGGCGGACGCCAACCTCTGCCTCTATCCAGAGGTGGCAGCCCCCCTGTGCGGCTGGCTGGAGCGCAGTTTCGGCACTCCGGTGGTGCGTACGGTCCCCATCGGCATCGGCGCCACCGGCCGCTTCCTCGAGGAGCTCCACACCGTGCTTGGGCTGGAGTCCCCCTCCCGCGGCGAGGCCGACCGGCGCTCCCGGCTGCCGTGGTATTCCAAATCGGTCGATTCCACCTACCTCACCGGCAAGCGGGTGTTCATCTTCGGCGATGCCACCCACGCCATCGCCGCCGCCCGGATCGCGGCCCATGAGCTGGGGTTCAGCGTGGTGGGGCTGGGCACCTACAGCCGCGAGCAGGCCCGGGAGGTCCGCGCCGCGGCGGCCGAGCTGGGGCTGGAGGCCCTCATCTCCGATGACTATCTCGCGGTGGAGCAGGCCATGGCCGAAGCCGCGCCCGAGCTCGTGCTCGGCACCCAGATGGAGCGCCACAGCGCCAAGCGGCTCGGAATTCCCTGCGCGGTGATCAGCACGCCGCTGCACGTCCAGGACGTGCCGGCCCGGTACTCCCCCCAGATGGGCTGGGAGGGGGCGAACGTGATCTTCGATGCCTGGGTCCATCCGCTGATGATGGGACTGGAGGAGCATCTGATCGGCATGTTCCGCCATGACTTCGAATTCGTGGACGGCCACCTCAGCCACCTGGAGGGGGCCTCGGCCCCATCGCCCCAGCCCGTCAGCGCGGCGGCCGCCCCTGGGGACACTCTCCCCGTTGCAACCGGGCAGGAGGCTGCTGGGGTCATCCCGCTGAGCGCCCCACCCGAAGGGGCCGAGCTGCGCTGGGCGCCGTCGGGGGAAGCGGAACTCTCCCGCATTCCCTTTTTCGTGCGGGGCAAGGTGCGTCGCAACACCGAGGCCTACGCCCAGGAGCACGGCGTGGCGGAGATCACCGATGAAACGTTGTATGAAGCCAAGGCCCACTTCAGCCGTTGACGCGGGCTTCTGGCGATCGGCCCCAGGCCGGTCGGGTGTGCGTCTCCACACGGGAATCCGCTGATGTTTCGGTTTATCCAGGAGCTCACAGGTGTTCCCCGCCCTGCTCTTTGATGTCTGCACTGCCGATCCTCACTCGGTCACGCACTTCCCATGACAACAACCCTGCCGCCCAAGCAGACCCCAGCGTCCTCCCCCTCCATCCGGTCTGCCGCCGGTGCGTCCGGAGCCCGAGGCCGTGCCGACGGGGAGGGCAGTCTGCAGGTGCATCAGGACGCCTCGATGCACATCGAGGAAGGAGCCCTGGTGATCGCCGTCTACGGCAAAGGGGGCATCGGCAAATCCACCACCTCGTCGAACCTGTCGGCCGCCTTCTCGAAGCTGGGCAAGCGGGTGCTGCAGATCGGCTGCGATCCCA
>CAYGQY010000118.1:0-5806 GCA_964352195.1 uncultured bacterium | reverse complement strand
AGGTCGTCCGGCACACCGAGCTGCTCGCGCTTGATCCGGTTGGCGTAGGCGATCACCCCGCCGAGCAGCACCTCCGACGCCCCCGGAACGGCCGCCAGGGCCGCGCCGATCCCCCCTCCAGTGCAGGACTCGGCCCGGGCCAGGGTCTGGCCCCGCTGCCGCAGCCGCTCCAGCACCACTGACGCCAGGCTGTCGTCGTCGGCGCCAAAGCAGCGCTGGCCGGCGCGGCGGCGCAGCTCGGCTTCGACCGGCTCCAGCAGCGCCCGGGCCTCGGCGCGGCCGGCGGCCCGGGCCGTGATCCGCAGCTTCACCTCCCCGGGTCCGGCGTAGGGCGCCACCGTGGGGTTCTCCAGCGCCAGCAGATCGGCGACCCGCTCGGCCAGATCCGATTCGCCGACGCCCCAGAACCGCAGCAGGCGGCTCTCGAACACCGCCGCGGCAGCCCCTCCCCGGCGCCGCAGCCAGGGCACCGCGGTGGCGCTCCACATCGCCTGCAGCTCGGCCGGCACACCGGGGAAGGTGAGCAGGGTGAAGCCGGGCAACGGACTCCAGATCATGCCCGGCGCCGTGCCGGTGGCATTGGGCAGGGGCTCCGCACCCTCCGGCAGGAGAGCCTGCTTGCGGTTGCTGGCGGCGATGGGCCTCCCCCGGCCCCTGAGCTTGGTCTGGATGTCACTCCAGATCTCCGGGCGCTCCACCAGCGGCGTCTGGAACGCCGCCGCCAGGGCCTCTGTGGTGAGGTCATCGGGGGTGGGGCCGAGCCCGCCCGTGCAGATCAGCAGGCTGCAGCGTTGTGAGGCCTCGAGCACCACCTGGATCAGCCGCTCGCGGTTGTCACCCACCACCGTCTGGCGGTAATGGGGAAGGCCGAGGCCGGCCAGTTCCTCGGCCAACCAGCGTGCGTTGCCGTTGAGGATGCTTCCCAGCAGCAGCTCGGTGCCGATGCAGAGGATCTCGGCCCCTGGCGCGGCCGGCTCAGGGTTTGGCATCGCGGGCCGTGGCATCGCGGGCAGTGTCGCAGGGGGATGGACGGTCCGGGGCCTCGAGCCGGCGGCGCGACCCCATCAGGGCGCCGATCAGCACAGCGGTGGCCAGGGCGAGCCAGAGGAAGCGCATCTCCACGTTGGCCGCCACCAGGGCCAGCGCCGCCAGCCACTGGGTGAAGGCGTAGATCAGCAGCACCGTGCGGCGATGGCTGAACCCGGCCCGCAGCAGGCGGTGATGCAGGTGGCGCCGATCCGGATAGAAGGGGGAATGCCCTTCGCTGAGGCGACCCATGATCACGGCTGACATGTCGGCCAGCGGCAGCGACAGGATCAGCAGTGGGAAGAGCAGGCTGACGGTGGTGAGACCCTTGGCCGGACCGACGATGCTGATCGCCGCCAGGGCAAAGCCCAGGAAATAGGATCCGCCATCGCCCATGAAGATGCGGGCCGGGTTGAAGTTGTGGCGCAGGAAGCCGAGGCAGGCCCCGGCCAGGGCGGCGGCCAGCAGCCCCGCCGCGCTCTGCTGCAGGCTGAAGCTCACCGAGAGCAGCCCGATCGCCGCGATGCCGCCCACGCCCGCGGCGAGGCCGTCGAGCCCGTCGATCCAGTTGATGGCGTTCGTGATCCCCACCAGCCAGATCAGGGTGGCCAGCAGGCTGAGGGCGTCGGGCAGCACCAGGGGGGAGCTGGTCGGCGCCAGCGGCCCCAGGGGAAGATCGATCGCACCGATGCGCACCCCCTGGCTCCAGACCGCCATCGCCACGGCCACCTGGCCCGCCAGGCGCGGTAACGGCGGCAGGGCGAAGAGGTCGTCGGCCAGGCCGATCACGAAGAAGCACAGCGCCCCCGCCAGGGTGGTCCAGATCAGCTGATCCTTGGCCGGATCGAGCGTGCCGAACCCCCCGAGGGACCAGGTGATCGCCAGTGCCAGCGAGAAGCCGGCCACCATGCCCACCCCGCCCAGGCGCACCATCGGGATGCTGTGCTGCTTGCGGGGATCGGGAGCGTCGATCAGACCGAGGCGCAGACCCAGCCGCCTCACCAGCGGCACGATCAGAGCCGTGAGCAGGGCGGCGATACCGAACGTGACGACGGCGGCCGTCAGCGGGGTGGAGGCGATCGTCACGCGAGCGGCCGCAGCCACGGAAGGACAAGGCTGGCCAACGCTGGGGGAACCATCGCGGGGCGAGCCATGGACAGTCGGGTCGTGGGCAGCAGCTTAGGGAGCCGGGGTCAGACCGGCTGGGGAAGACGCACCGATCCGTAGAGGGGGTGGCGCTCACAGAGGGCCGCCACCCGTTCCAGACAGCGGCGCTGGGTCCCGTCGTCCTCGGGAGCCAGCAGCCGATCAGCGATCACGTCCGCCACCTCGCGGAAGGCGCCTTCCTCGAAGCCGCGGGTGGTCATGGCGGCGGTGCCCAGACGGAGGCCACTGGTCACGAAGGGGGATTCGGGATCGAACGGCACCGTGTTCTTGTTGGCGGTGATGCGAACACCGCTCACTAACAGATCGGCCGCCTTGCCGGTGAGGCCGATCGAGCGCAGATCGAGCAGCACCAGATGGTTGTCGGTGCCGCCGCTCACCACGTCGATGCCCCGCTCCTGGAGGCGTTTCGCCAGGGCCTGGGCATTGGCCACCACCTGGCGGCTGTAGGCCGCAAAAGAGGGCTGCAGGGCTTCGCCGAAGGCCACCGCCTTGGCGGCCACCACGTGCTCCAGGGGCCCCCCCTGGCTGCCGGGGAAGACGGCCTTGTCGAACCGCTTGCCGAACTCGGCGTCACCGCAGAGGATCAGGCCACCGCGCGGACCCCGGAGGGTCTTGTGGGTGGTGGTGGTGACGACGTGGCAGTGGGGGACAGGACTGTCATGGACGCCCGCCGCCACCAGGCCGGCGATGTGGGCCATGTCGGCCAGCAGGTAGGCCCCCACCTCATCGGCGATGGCGCGGAAGGCGGCGAAGTCGATGCGGCGGGGATAGGCGGAATAGCCGCAGATGATCAGCTTCGGCCGGTGCTCCAGGGCCAGCTGCCGGATCCCAGCGAAATCGAGCTGCTGGGTGCGGGGATCGACGCCGTAATGCACGGCCTTGAACCACTTGCCCGAGACATTGACCGGTGAGCCATGGGTGAGATGGCCCCCATGGGAGAGATCCATCCCCAGGATCGTGTCGCCGGGCTGAAGCAGCGCGAGGAAAACGGCGAAGTTGGCCTGGGCGCCGCTGTGGGGCTGCACGTTGGCCCAGGCGGCCCCGAACAGCCGCCGGGCCCGCTCGAGGGCGAGCTCCTCCACGGCGTCCACATGCTCGCAGCCGCCGTAATAGCGCCTGTGGGGCAGACCCTCGGCGTACTTGTTGGTGAGAACCGAGCCCTGGGCCTCCATCACGGCGCGGGAGGCGAAGTTCTCGCTGGCGATCAGCTCGAGATGGCTCTGCTGACGCCGGAGCTCCAGCTCGATCAGCCCGGCGATGGCGGGATCACCGGCCGCCAGGGACTGGTTCAGAGGCGAACCGGAGGAATCCACCATGGCGTCATCGTTGCCGGGATCGATGCATCGTAAGAAACCGTGCCCGGGGGGTGGCCACCATGAAAAAACCGCCCGGGAGGGGCGGTTTTCGAGCGCGCCTGGAGAGATTCGAACTCCCGACCCTCTGATCCGTAGTCAGATGCTCTAATCCGCTGAGCTACAAGCGCCTGAACCCTCATTCTCACCGCACGGGGGGGCCTTCCGTCAACCGGCTGGGAGGGACCCGCCGGCGCCGGTCCACAATCGGTTCAGCCGCCGCGGCGGGGTTCCGCCCGTTTGCCCCATGCCGATCCGCTGGTACGGCCCCGCCGACCCCACCGACCCCACCTATCGCCATTTCGATCGGATCGTGAACCTCTGCCTGCACGGGGGGGTGTTCGCCGCGGTGAATAGCGGGCTCTGGTTCGTGCAGGGTCTGCGCCATCCGTGGACCCATCTCGAATGGCTCAGCCTCGCCTGGGGGGCCGCCCTGCTGACCCATCTCATCATCGTGTTGCGGCTGCGGCCGAAGCCCCCCGCCGGTGCTGCATCGTGAACAGCTCCACGCCTGCCACCCCGTGAGCCTGTCGGCGCGCGACCTCGAGGATCTGAAGCTGGCCCTGGCTGACCGGCTCTACATCCAGGTGCAGGGCTGGCACCTCTACCTGGGGGACGCCGGCCTGGCTGAAGCCCTGGCGATCGAATGCGCCGCCCGGCTCGATCAGCCAGCCGGCGTCTGCGCCCGTCAGGCCCTGGAGGCGGTGCAGGTCTCGATCGGTGGCGGCTCCGGCCGGCTTCCCCTGGCCCGCCTGATCCCCCCCGGCCAGCTGCGCGATCTCGAGGATGTGCTGGCCCCCTTCACTCGCTGAAGAAGCGCGACAGAGCCAGGTCGCCCCCGGGCCTGCCGATAAGGTTTCAGACTCGCCGCAGGCGCTGGATGCTGGTCATCGAGGTCACCAACGCCCGCGAGGTGGTCCGCCAGCGGATCGGACCGCTGGGCTCCAGGTTGATCGGCAAGGTGGTGGATGCCGAGGCCCAGGTGGAGAAAGCCCTGATCCAGGAACTGGAAACGGCCTTCCGCGATTTCGGCATCGAGGCGCGGATCGTCTCGATCGACGGTCCGCACATGCTGGGCCGCAACCGGCTCGAGATCCCCGTCCAGGTGCGTGAGGAACGGCACGTGCGACTCAGCGACGCCGGTTGAGGCGTCCGCGGAGCTGGCGGCCGAGTTCGACGGCCTCGGGAACACCGGCCCAGCTCGCCATCAGCCCGTAGATCAGCAGCCCCAGGCTGGCGCTGAAGCCTCCCTGGAGCAGCAGACCCGGCAGTCCGGAGGGCCAGGCCACCCCCACCGAGAGCAACCAGGCCGCCAGGCCTGCCACGGCCGCGGCCAGGCCGAGGCGCAGGGTGTCCAGCCCCCAGATCCTCAGCGGCAGGCCCCCCAGACGCCCCCGCAGGGCCAGCAGGAGGCCCGCGCAGGTGAGCACGTTCACCGCCACGGTGGCCAGCACCAGCCCCGGGGCCCCGAAATCCAGCGACGGCAGCTGCCGCCCCCAGGGGCTGGGGCCACCCACCAGCACCCAGTCGAAGAGGGCGTTGATCCCGATACCCGCCATCGAGAACCGGAACGGCGTGGTGCCATCGCCGAGGGCGTAGAAGACCCGCACCAGCACATCCCGGCCCAGGTAGGCGGGCATGCCGATTCCATAGGCGACCAGGAGCCCGGCGACCAGCTGGGCCGCGGCGGCGTTGAACGCGCCCCGCTCGTAGACCAGCGCGACGATCGGGGCGGCCAGCGCCACCATCAGGGCTCCGAGGGGCAGCATGCTGGCGCTGGAGAGCATGAGGCCCTGGCGGATGCGTCCCACCAGGGCCGAGCGATCGGCCGGGGCGGTGAGGCGGGCGAACACCGGCAGCAGGGGCACCAGCAGCACGTTCGAGAGCAGGCCCAGGGGGGTCTGGACCAGCAGGTTGGCGTAGCCGAGCCCCGCCGCCGCTCCGACGATGCCCGAGGCGAAGAACAGATCCACGAACACGTTGATCTGCAGCATGCCCGAGGAGAGGGTGGCCGGAGCCATCACCTGGAGCACCTCCCGCACCCCGGGATCACTCCAGTCCCAGACCGGCCGCAGCTGGCCCAGACCCTGTCTGGCCAGAGCCGGCAGCTGGATCAGCCACTGCAGCAGGGCCCCCAGGGTGGTGGTCCCGGCCAGCACGACCCCCCCCAGCAGGGCCAGCTGGGGGGTCCCGATCGCCGGGCCCACCTGCCACCAGAGCAAGGCGATGCCACCGATCACCGCCAGGCTGGAGAGCAGCGG
>CAYGQY010000117.1:0-5823 GCA_964352195.1 uncultured bacterium | reverse complement strand
ACGTGATCCCCAACGTGGGCCCCACCCTCAGCACGATCTTCCCGATGTCGGTGGCGTTGCTGGAGGCTCCCTGGAAGGCGGTGGCGGTGCTCGGGCTCTACGTCGTGGTGCAGAACCTCGAGAGCTACGTCATCACTCCGTCGGTGATGCATGCCCAGCTGCGCCTGCTCCCGGGCCTCACGCTCACCGCCCAGTTCCTGTTCACGGTGGTGTTCGGGCCGCTGGGCCTCCTGCTGGCCCTGCCGATGGCGGTCTGCCTGCAGGTGATCGTGCGCGAGATGCTGATTCACGACATCCTTGACCCCTGGACCCGACAGCGAATCGCCCCATGAACGGCCGCGCCCTGCTCGGGAGCCTCGCGCTCGTCGTGCTCGGTCTGTTGGTCTGGGAGCTGCGCTGGGCCCTGCTGGTGCTGTTTGGAGCCGTGGTGCTGGCGGTCGCCCTCGATGTCCCCGTCACGGCCCTGCGGAGCCGGCTGCCCCTGAACCGGCCGGCGTCGCTGGCCATGGTGCTCGTCGCCCTGCTGCTCGTGGGCTGGAAGGTGGGGGAGCTGCTGCTGCCGGAGCTGATTCAGCAGACCCATCAACTCGCCCTGCTGTTGCCGGAGCTGGTTGAGCGGCTGGGGGAGCTGGGCGGCGGCTCGGAGGCCTTCCGCAGCCTGGAGCAGCGCTTGATGGAGCGGGCCACCTGGGACCAGCTCCAGCCCCTCGGCGGTCAGCTGCTGGGCGTGGCGGGAGGCGCCGCCAACTCCACGGTCCAGCTGCTGCTGATGGGGCTACTGGCCGTGCTGCTGGCCCTCGATCCACGCCCCCACCAGCGCCTGGTGCTGGCCGCCACACCGCGCTTCTGGCGGGAGTCGATGCAGGCGCTCCTCCACGACGGCCGCCAGGCGTTGGGCGGCTGGCTGGCCGGGATGACGGTCTCGGCGGTCATGGTGTTCCTGTTCACCTGGGCCGGGCTGGCCATCCTGCGGGTGCCGCTGGCGCTGTTGAGCGGCCTCGTCTGCGGCCTGCTCACCTTCGTGCCCACTATCGGTCCCACCGTGGCCACGCTGCTGCCCCTGGCGATGGCCTTGCTCGTCTCCCCCGGCAAGGTGCTGCAGGTGCTGATCCTGAGGCTGCTGCTGCAGAACGCCGAAGCGTTCGTGCTCACTCCCCTGCTGCTGAGTCGCACCGTGAATCTGCTGCCCACGGTGGCCCTGATGGCCCAGCTCAGTCTCGGCACCCTGCTGGGTCTGCCGGGGGTGCTGCTGGCCCTGCCACTGGTGGTGGTGCTGCAGGTGGTCTGTCAGCGGGTGCTGGTGGAGCAGGTCATGGACCGCTGGAGCTGAGGGTCTGGCGATCAGCGATAGCGGCGCACCAGGCTGGGGGTCAGCAGGAGCACCGCCACGGCCAGGGGATGCTGCTGCAGGGCCGTCCCCAGCGAAGACCAGGTGAAGTGATCGCTCAGCAGACGGAGCTCCCCGCGCAGATCGGCCACGGCCAGCACCACCAGCAGCAGCGGGATGAGGGAAAACCCCTTCATCCGGTGCTGCCGGCGGCCTCGGCCCGATCGCTGTCCCGCCGGCGGCTGGCGAACCCGCTGCCGCTCAGCAGGGGCAGCAGGGTGGGGGCGATGCCGATGCTCGACCAGCTGCCGACGCTGATGCCCACCGTCAGGGCCATGGCGAACCAGAAGAGACTCGAGCCTCCGAAGAACAGGATCCCGAGCAGGGGCAGCAGGGTCGTGAGGGAGGTGTAGAGCGAGCGGGTGAGGGTGGCGTCGACGGCCACGTCCACCTGGTCGCTGAACGGGAGGGTGGCCAGCAGGGACTTCTGCTCCCGGATCCGGTCGAACACCACCACCGTGTCGTTGACCGAATAGCCCGCCACGGTGATCAGGGAGACGGCGAAGAGGGAATCCACTTCGACCCCCCGCAGCAGCCCCAGCCAGGCGAACAGCCCGGAGGTGATCAGCACGTCGTGGCCGAGGCAGAGGATGGCCAGGAAGGCGAACAGGCGGTCGTAGCGGAAGGTGATGTAGGCGGCGATGGCGACGAAGCTCACCAGCAGCGAGATCAGGCTGCTGCGCAGCAGCCGGGCGCCCAGGGTGGGGCCGATGGTTTCCACCGAAGTGCCCCCACTCCGGAACGGACCGATCGGAGCGGAGAGCTGCTCGATCAGGGCGCTGCCCTGCTCGGCACTGAGTCCGGGCAGGCGGAGGTCGAGGGAGCGTCCGGCATCCAGCACCTGGACCGGAGCCCGTTGGATCGACGGGGCCGGCTCCCCATCGGCTTCCGGCAGGCGGATGGCGGCCAGGGCCCGCGTCACCGCGGGGCTGTCGAGCCTGTCGCAGGCGTCGCCGCAGTCCCGCTCAAGCTGGATGCGGGTGCCTCCGGTGAAATCGAGGCCGAGCCGGAACGGGGCCGCGATCGCCGGGTTGAGCCAGCAGAGCGCCATCCCCAGCAGACTCAGCAGGCAGGCCAGGACGGAGCCCCACCAGGCCAGGCGCCGGTAGCGGGTGATGCGGAAGAAGCGGATCGCCGCGGCCGTGGGCAACCCGCTGGGGGTGAGGGTCATGGAAACTCAGGCTGCCGGTGAGGGCCGCTCGCGGTCGGGCAGAAAGTAGGTCGGTCGTCGCAGGTTCGGATAGGTCATCAACAGGCGCAGCAGCGAGCGGGTGCAGGTGAGGGCCGTGAAGAGACTCAGCAGCAGCCCGATGCCCAGGGTGACGGCGAATCCCTTGACCAGGCCGGTCCCCAGGCTGAACAGGGCCACACAGCTGATCAGGCCGGTGAGGTGACCATCAAGAATGGACGAGAAGGCGAGCGAGAAGCCGGCGTCGATCGAGCGGATCAAGGTGGTGCCGGAGCGCAGTTCCTCCTTCACCCGCTCGAAGATCAGGACGTTGGCGTCCACCGCCATCCCGATCGAGAGGATGAAGCCGGCGATGCCCGGCAGGGTGAGGGTGACCGGGATCAGCGCGTAGAGCGCCAGGTTGAACAGGGTGTAGAGACTGAGGGCCAGCACGGCGATGGCACCGGGCAGCCGGTAGATCACCACCATGAACACCCCCACCAGCGCCAGGCCGGCCAGGGCGGCGACCAGGCTGCTGCGGATGTTCTCGGCCCCCAGGGAGGGGCCGACGGTGCGCACCTCCACGATCTTCACCGGCAGGGGCAGGGAGCCGCCCCGCAGCTGCACCTCCAGATCCCGGGCCTCCTCGGCGCTGAAGTTGCCGGTGATGCTGGCGGCCCCACCGGTGATGCCCGCCACGGCGAACTCCTGGCCGACGCTGGCCTCACTGATCGAGCGGCCGTCGAGCACGATGCCCAGCAGGCGCCCGCTGCCGGCGATCGAGCGGGTCAGTTCGGCGAAGCCCTCGGCCCCCTCGCGGTTGAAATTGAGGGTCACGTCCCAGCCGCTGCCGGTCTGCTGCTGCTGCCGGCCGGCCGTGACCAGATCCTTGCCAGTGAGCGTGGCAGGTTCATAGAGGGCCACCACCCGGCGGTTCACCGCCTCCAGCAGGGCCGTCAGCTGCTCGGCCTCACCGGCGCCCGCCACCACCGGAACGCCCAGGTCCTGGAGGATCCGGCCCAGTTCCTCGGGCTCGAAGCCCGGGGCCGGAGGGGCGGGCGGATCACCCGGAGCGGTGGCATCGTCCCGGGAGCCGGGGCGGCTCTCCACCTGATTGAGCACGGCGGTGGCCTGTCGCTTCAGGCGCAGCAGTCCCTGCATCTCCTGTTCAGTTCCGGGCCTCTGGGCCCGGAACTCCAGCAGGGCCGTGGTGCCGAACACCTTGGCGGCCCGGCTGGGATCCTGCTCGCCGGGCAGCTGGAGCACCAACTGGTCGTCCCCGACGGTCTGCAGGGTCGATTCGGCCACCCCGAGGCCGTTGACGCGGCGATCGAGCACCTCCTTGACGGCCTCCAGCTGCTCCCTCTCCACGGCCTTGATGCTGCCGGCGGGCAGCACCTGCAGGGTGAGCTGGCTGCCACCGCGCAGATCGAGGCCGAGCTGGAGCGGAAAACTCATCAGCACGGCTGCGGAGGCGATCGCCAGCGCCAGGATCAGGGCGAAGAACCCCTGAGGTCGTGCCATCTCAGATCGTGCCTGCCTTGAGCCCGCTGGCGGCGGCCACGATCTGGTGGGGCTGAATGATCGTGAGATTCTCGAGCGAGCCGTTGTAGGGGGTCGGGATGTCCTGGCTGGAGAGCCGCACCGGGCGGGCGTCGAGGTCGTCGAAACAGTGCTCGGTGATCAGGGCGATCAGTTCAGCGCCGATGCCGCCGGTCTTCATGCATTCCTCCACCACCAGCACCCGGTGGGTCTTGCGGACCGAGCGCACGATGGTGTCGAGATCGAAGGGTTTGAGGCTGATCAGATCGATCAGTTCCACGTCCACTCCATTGGCTTCGAGCTGCTGCACCGCCTTGAGGGAGTGGTGCCGCATGCGGGAGTAGGTGAGGATCGTGACGTCCTTGCCTTCACGCACCACTTCCGCCTGATCAAGGGCGCAGATGTAGTCGCCCTGGGGGAGTTCCTCGCTGAGGTTGTAGAGCAGCACGTGCTCGAAGAAGAGGACAGGATTGTTGTCCCGGATGGCCGCCTTCATCAGGCCCTTGGCATTGGTGGGGGTGCTCACCGCCACGATCTTGATGCCGGGCACCGCGTGGAAGTAGGCCTCCAGCCGCTGGCTGTGCTCCGCCCCCAGCTGGCGTCCCACCCCGCCGGGGCCGCGGACCACCGTGGGAATGGTGTAGTTGCCGCCGCTGGTGTAGCGGAGCATGCCCATGTTGTTGGAGATCTGGTTGAAGGCCAGCAGCAGGAATCCCATGTTCATGCCCTCCACGATCGGGCGCAGCCCCGTCATCGCGGCGCCGACGGCCATGCCGGTGAAGCTGTTCTCGGCGATCGGGGTGTCGAGCACCCGCAGCTCGCCGTATTTCTCGTAGAGATCCTTGGTGACCTTGTAGGAGCCGCCGTACTGGCCGACGTCCTCGCCGATCACGCAGACGGTCGGGTCCCGCTCCATCTCCTCGTCGATGGCGTCACGCAGGGCGTTGAACAGGAGGGTCTCGGCCACGGGCGGTGTGCGGAGCCGGCGGCTGCCGGTGGAGCGGCCAACTTATCTCAGGCCACGGCTGGGCCGCCCCGATCAGCCTCCGGCCGCGAAGGTGGCCAGCAGCAGAACCGAGAGCAGCATGCCCGGCGAGAGCAGCAGGGCCAGCAGGCCGAGGTCGTGGGGGGTCATGGCGGAAAGCCTCTGGGCAGAGCCTAGGAGGGTTCTCCGGTCCTGCCCGGCAGCAGGCTGCGAACGAACACCAGCGCCAGCCCGAGCGCCACGAAGGCGAAGCTGAAGGTGGCCAGGAAGCTCATGCCCACCACCAGGGTCTTCACCGCCGTGCCGATGCTCTGGGCGATCGGCTTGCTGTAGTGGGGCGGGTGGAGCGCGTACCAGCCCAGCACCCGCCCGCTCAGCTGCAGGCAGATCCAGGCCAGCGCCCCGCTGGTGAGGGCTCCCGAGAGGAAGCTGAGCGGTCCCTTGCGGGGGGGGGCGCCAGCCTCCGGATGGGCCTCCGGTGCCGGGCGTCCGGTGGTCTCCGGCCGGGCCGTGGCGTTGTCGGGCTCGCTCATCGGGCCGGCGGGGGGCAGATGATCCTGGCCCCCATGCTGCTGCAGCGGCAGCACCAGGCGTGGAACCCTGCCGCCGTCAGGGCGCTCTGCAGCCGCCGGCGGGCCGCCTCGGCCGCCTCCAGCTCCGCGAAGAGGGCATACAGGCTCGGACCGGAGCCGCTCATCGCCACCCCCAGCTGCCCCGGGGCGCTCCGCAGCAGATCCAGTC
>CAYGQY010000116.1:0-5827 GCA_964352195.1 uncultured bacterium | reverse complement strand
CCCGTCTCCCGCTCCACGCAGCCGCGCTTCGACTGGCAGGACGACAGCACCTGGGCCCCAGCCCTCGACGGCGTCGCCGCCGCCTACATCACCTACTTTCCCGACCTGGCGCTGCCCGGGGCGGCCGAGACGGTCGATGCGTTTGCGCGGCTTGCCGTCGCGCGCGGCGTGCGGCGCCTCGTCCTGCTCTCGGGCCGCGGCGAGGCGGGTGCCCAGCGGGCCGAGCGCTACCTGCAGAACTCGGGGGCCGATTGGACGGTCGTCCGCTGCGCCTTCTTCAACCAGAACTTCGACGAGAACTTCGCCGACTCCGTGCGCCATGGCGTTCTCGGGATGCCAGCCGGTGACACCGCCGAACCGTTCGTCGACGCCGACGACATCGCCGACGTCGTCGTCGCGGCGCTCAGCGACGACCGCCACATCGGCGAGCTCTACGAACTGACGGGCCCTCGCCTGCTCACCATCGCCGAAGCCGCGAAGGAGCTGGGCACCGCCATCGGCCGCGAGGTGCGCTACGTGCCGCTGAGCGCCGAGCAGTTCGGCGCCGAGCTGGGAGCCCACGGGATGCCGGCAGCGGATGCCACCCACCTCGCCGGGCTGCTCAGCGAGGTGCTCGATGGCCGCAGCTCCCACACTGCGGATGGCGTCTTGCGGGCGCTGGGACGCCCAGCCCGCGACTTCGCCGATTACGCCAAGGACACGGCCGCGGCAGGCGCCTGGCACCTCGAGACGTTGGCCCCATGACCGTGCTGATCATCATCTGCGCGGTAGGCACCGCCGCCGCAGGCGGTGCGCTCTTCACCTTCTCGAACTTCACCATGGCAGGGCTGAAACGGCTGCCGCCGGCCCAAGGGATTGCCGCGATGCAGTCGATTAACAGGGCGGCTCCCTCGCCGCTGTTCATGCTGCTGCTGTTCGGCACCGGCGCTGCCTGCCTTGGGATGATGCTGCTCGCCGGGATGCACCTCGATCAACCCGGCTCCAGCCTGCGCCTGAGTGCCGGAGGGATCTACATCGCCAGCGTCGTTGTCATCACGATCACGTACCACGTGCCGCGTAACAATCGCCTGGACCGTGTAGATCCCGAAAGCGCCGAAGGGGCGGACTACTGGGAGGTCTACCAGCGTGAGTGGATCCCCATGAACCACATTCGCTCGCTGGCGCCGCTGGCCTCGGCGGCGCTCATCGCGTTCTCCCTGACCCGCTGAGACTTTTCACGGACTGACCGTCTTGCTCGCCTGGTGAGCCGCTGCTGCCAGGGCTCTGCCGAGCGGACGGGGCAACGCCGCAGACTTGGAGGATTGGGAGATCGGGAGCTCGCTGCTGGCCCATGTCTCGCATGGTGCCTGGCCTGGGGCTGGATGAGCGGGGGTCGTCCCGCCGAGTGGTGTAAGTCCCGATGGGGCCGGAAGGACGGTTGCTGGAATTGGTGGAGGTAGCCAAGGCCCCCATCCGTGCCAAGGTTGAGCCCCCGTTTCGGGTGATCATGCAGCAGTTCGGTTTCAGAAGACGCGGCTGCGGGGCATGGCCAAGAACCACTGCAAGGTCAATGTACTGGCTGAGCTCACAAATCTGTTCCTGGCCCGTCTTGAACTACTGGTGACCAGTTAAACTGAGGATCAGTCTGCCCATTGGGCACAAGTCAGGGCGGAAAACAGGGCAGATCAGGCCAGAACCATGGAGTCATCGAGTGATTTTACCCATGAACCCTGCAGCCATGTTCATGTCAGGCATTCTGCCGCTGCGGGTGCTTGCCTGAAGGCGTTGCCCAGAGTTTCCTTAAGCTTCTTGCCGATTCAGATGCTTGGCCACTCCATCTGGTTCTCCCCTATTGAAAGCCAACCGCTGATCGAGCCTCCTCTTCCACCAGCGTCCCCACAGGCTGCTCCCGCCTCTTCATTGCCGACGAATTTTGCCTGCGGGCACACCACGTCCCGGGGCAGCCAGACGCCAGGATCCAACTCCGTTGACAGAAGCCAGTGGCTTGCAGCGCTCTGCCCAGCTGCCCATTGGCGATCGGGGTGACCGACCACGGGTTGACAGCCACGACCAGGGGCGAGTTCCGTCGGGGCGGCGCCCTGAGGCTGTGGTCGGTTTGCCGTACTGACTGGGCAGGCCAAAGGATCTAAAACTGAATCAGAGGCCTCGACCCGGGCGGTGCAGGTCCACAACCCGGCAACCGGCCCAAGGGCGCTCGACACGGGGCGCCCTTTTCATTGGAGCGGATGGGTCCCACGATTCTCGGAGTCCAACGGCCTTCGCCACCCCAAGCGGCCTGTCCCTGTCCCCAGGCCGAACGGTTTCGTTGCTTGAACAGCAGTGGATTCTTGCCGCTGAAGGCCTCTGTGCCACCAGGGCCCCTGGGGCCTTTCCCGCCAGGCTCGCGCAGGCGGTGCTGCTCATCGTCCTTGAAGTCGGGCAGAACCTGAACGACGATTCATGCTGAAGTGTCCAGAGATGGCGGCGTGATGGGAGGAGGCCGGTGGAGATCAGGCGGGTCGATGGGATGAAACAGGTTCAGGTTGACCCCAATCATGGTTGAAAACAACTCATCCGGGATGATTGAATCCGGCGCCAGGCACCGCGCCTGTTCCTTCGTGAGAGGCCGCGATACGGACCTGCTCTACGAACGTGATCGACGGAGTACGTTTGGCAGCGCAGACATCATTTTCGGCGGACCTTCCATGAAGATCTTCACAGCATGCCTGTGCGGAGTGTTCCTCACCTGTTCCGCTTCCGCCTCGGCCGCTCTTGCGCCATGGGTCCAGGCGAACCAAGACTTCCATTCCATCGTTGATTTCATCCATCAACACCCAAAGGTGATGAATACCCTCCGCACGATTGACTTCCAGCAGAAAACCGTGACCTTCGGACCGCCCGGAGAGAACTGCCTGGCTGAGTTTGGGCGGGAACCGTGGGATCACCCTCCCGGCTTCGTGGGTCCAGCCAAGCCCCTTCAACTCCGAGCCTCCAACTGCCCAGTCGAATGAGGCCCGTGCCGGTGAAGCCTGACGCCACGGCGCGATTCCGATGCGCTCCATCGAGTGGCCGTGGACCAGCGAGTCCGTCGCCACGGGGCCGCTTCACCGTGGGTTCGCAGACCGGCCAGGGGCCCCCTCCAGGGAGCTTCACGGGAGATCAGGTCGCCGCCGCTGCGCGCCCCACCGTTCGATCCGGGGCAGTTGGGCTGCACGGGGTGGCAGCGAAACCAGCCCCTGAGGAGGGACATCTGACAGCGTTCCCGCTGGTCCCATGGGGAGTTTGCCAACGGGCTGCCGCCACAGGCCTGGGGAGGGGGGTGTCCGCCCGGTCTGATGATGAACCCTCGTCTCCCGGACGGTGCCGGAGGAATCCTGCTCCTGGTCGAGCCCCGACCCTGCAGCAGGAGATCTGCTCATTGCCTCTGTCCTGGCAGCGCCTCTGGCTGCCTCCAGGAAGACCACCCCTCCTTCCTTGTTTATTGATTCTGACGACACCGCTCTGTTCTCTGGTTTCAGGATTCCTGCTGGCTTTTGCCATCGTTGTGATGCCAGGGATGAAGACTCTGAGCGACCACGACTTCCTGCAGGCGTTTCAAGCGATTGATCATGTGATTCAGGGCAATCAGCCGGTGTTTCTTGTGGTTTGGCTTGGATCGGGGTTCTGGGCTTGATCGCCACGGCCCTGGTCGGCTTTGTTCAGTTGGATGGTGCCAGCCGTTCTCTTCTTGGCAGTGCTGCAGAACTCGATTAGATTGGTCTCCAGCGGCCAACGGTGGCCATTCATCCTCCTTTAACTGCTCAGTTGCAATGGCAGAATCTCGATGCAATGACAGAGATTGCTTTGTCGGATGCCAGAGTCGGCTTTGAGCTTCGCTGGGTTCGATGGAACATCTTGAGAACCGTCTGTTCCATTCTGACATCAGCGCTGTTGATCGTTTTGGTCTTTCAGCTTGGCTGATGGGTGTTACAGGCTGGCTGCGTGATCGTCAACCCCGGTGGAGGTTGAGGTGCGAGCTCCTCGGGCTGCAGCGAGCGGCCTGGAGAGGTCGTGCCAATCAGCCAGGACATCAGCCAGGACTCCGCCCAGGCACGGCGAGCAGCTCAGCCGCGCTCAATCCGGCCAGCCCTGCTGCGCCAGCGGCGCATGGCCGAGAGCGGCCGACACTCCCGACGCTTCCATCAACCAGTGGGCAACGGCTTCAGAGGAGAGAAGCCGGGTCAGGACGCGGCATTCGAATTCACGGTCTCTGTCCTCGCTGGTGGTGATCACGAGCAAGGCCTCTCCGGAGGGCAGGGTGTCCCTGGAGAGAAGCGTGAGCAGCGGCTCCGGGAGCAGGGGTTGGCCGACCCGGTCCTGGATCACGTGGATGAGTTCATGGCGAAGAATCTCCTCTTCGGAGCGCCCCTCCGCGCGGATGTTGTCGCGACAGAGGAACACCTGTTCCGCCTGGGGATCCCATCCCCCCAGCAGGGTGGCGTGCCCGGAGCAGCGCTCGTCCACAACTCCCACGGTGACACCGGCTGCCGCAGCGGCGGCGAGGAGGGTTTCCAGCACGTGGCCTGCTCCAGGATAAGATCAGGTTAAGACGGCTCACCCTCCACGTCGATCCCTGCCGGCATCCCCGGGCTCCTGGGTGCGGGTGCGTGCTGCGCCCCACCGGCAAGGCGCCCGCCCTGAGACCGCGACCGCCTCATCCAGCAGGCCTGTCCCCTGGCCATGTCCTGGCCCGGCCCCGTCACCAGCGCTGAGTTGCCCGTGTCCTGCTGGTCGGATCCGGATCGCCTCTGCGGATCTGCGGGGGGCAGCAGGTTGAAGGACACCGTGCCGTCGTGGCCAGGCGGGACTGTCACCGTCGCCGACGCCTGACCTCCAGTGGGCCGAGCCCAGGCCGCTGCGGCCAGGGAAGCGACGACGGTGGTCGGAAGGAACCCACGGACCATGCCGTTGTTCGGTGGCTTCAGCCCCATCAGGACGGTCGGTTCGGTCGATGCGGGAAGCTGGAGGTTCGAATCGAGTCGTTGATGCCTCTGACCGTGCATGGGCGGACACTGCCCACGGTGCTCGTCCAGCCCGATCCGCCCACTCCCCCAGGGGCCAGGGAGCGACACGACAGCGCACGGAGGGGATTCGGCTCCCGCCTCCCTGGGGCGGCTCCCCGGAGCCGGCAGGGCCGGAAGCGGAGCTCCGTGCTCAGCAGGCAGGACTGGGGACCCCTGGGCAAGCATCCCGACCGGGAGGCGATCGTGGCCAGGCAGCGCCTCCACCTGCCCCTCTCCGGTCGGATCAGCCCCGGTGAGGTGTCGAAAGCCTGGAAGCGTGCCGCTGCGGAGCATCACCCAGACCGGGGTGGCGCCCACGACACCATGCAGCGGATCAACGCCGCCCGCAACCTGTTGCTCAACCCATCCAACTAGCCCGTCCGGATCGGAGCGGTCCGCACGGTGTTCCCCCCGGGGCCCTGTTGCGGCGGAAGAAGTGCTCAGCCGGCTGGAAGGGCTGCTTCCTACGTTGAAACCAGGAACGGGAGGTGGTCAGATGACGATGATGCGACACGGGATGGATGCCCTGCAGCGCATCCGTGACCTGGCGGAGCAGGATCCGCTGTTCCGCTCCGAGTTGGCGGCAACCCACAGCGTGCGGGATGCCGCCGCGCTGGCGGCACGCCATGGAGTCAAGGTGAGCGAGCGGACGCTCTGGCTCAACCGAGGCCGGGTCCTCTCGGGTGGCCTGCCCACCTGGCGGGGCTGAGCCCGCCGGGGCCGGGTTGGTGGTTGACGGGGTTCAGGAAAATCCGCCGGGCTTGGGCCGGCTGCTGGAGAGGGAGATGTTCTGGGTCGGGGACGAG
>CAYGQY010000115.1:0-5927 GCA_964352195.1 uncultured bacterium | reverse complement strand
GCCCCGGCCCCGGTCGAGGCGTCCCCGGCCGAGGAGACGGCACCGCGTCTGGGCTCCTTCGATGCGGAATTCACCTGGTCGGCGGAGGTGCTCGCGGCCCAGGGACGGCGGGTGGATCAGGTGTCGCTGGAGGAGATCGACTGGCTCAGCCGGCTCCGGCGCGGGCTCGAGAAGACCCGCCGGGGGTTCGTCACGCAACTGCTCGAGTCCCTCGGGGATGATCCCCTCACCCCCGAGGTGGTCGACCGGCTCGAGACCACCCTGCTCCGGGCCGATGTGGGGGTGCAGGCCACCGATCAGGTGCTGGAAGCCCTGCGCCGCCGCCTCAACGAGGAGGTGGTGGAGCCCGCCGAAGGGCTGCGTTTCCTCAAGGAGCAGCTGCGTGATCTCCTGGAGGTCCCCCTGCGGGCCAGTGGCCAGAAGCTGCTGGCACCCCGGCGGGAGACCCTCAATGTCTGGCTGTTGGTAGGGGTGAACGGGGTGGGGAAGACCACCACCCTGGGCAAGCTGGCCAACCTGGCCGTGCGCAGCGGCTACAGCTGCCTGATCGCCGCCGCCGACACCTTCCGCGCCGCCGCCGTCCAGCAGGTCACCGTCTGGGGGGAGCGGAGCGGCGTGCCGGTGATCGCCAATCCGAGCGCCAACGCCGATCCCGCCGCCGTTGTCTTCGATGCCATCGGTGCGGCCCGCTCCAAGGGGACCGAGCTGGTTCTGGTCGACACCGCCGGCCGACTCCAGACCAAGCACAACCTGATGGAGGAGCTGGGCAAGGTGCGCCGCATCATCGACAGGCTCGCCCCTGAGGCCGTGGTGGAGTCCCTGTTGGTGCTCGATGCCAGCCAGGGACAGAACGGCCTGCGGCAGGCCCTGGCCTTCGCCCGGGCCGCGGGGCTCACCGGTGTGGTGCTCACCAAGCTGGATGGCAGCGCCCGCGGCGGGGTGGCCCTGGCGGTGGCCTCCGAGGCCGGGCTGCCGATCCGTTTCATCGGCGCCGGTGAGGGCATCCGCGATCTGCGGCCGTTCAACAGCTTCGAATTCGTCGAGGCCCTGCTCTCGAGCTGAGACGGAGTTCCGGCGGACTCCCGTCCCTGGCGGAGCCTGCTACCGTGCGGCCCCCTGCGGTCTCAACCTTGAGCCGCACCCCGCCCTCACGCGTGCCACCGTCATCGACCCGGCGCCATCCGGCGCTGAGCCCGGCGGGCACCCTGCGCCAACTGCTCGACAGTCTCAGCCGCGAGCAACGGCGAAACCAGGAGTTGCTGGCCTCCCTGGGTTTCGCCCTGCGCAGCGTCACCAATCTGAACCGGTTCCTCGAGCTGGTGCCCCTGGTGAGTTCCCGGCTGGTGGAGGCCCAGGGTTCCCTGTTGGTGGTGCTCCACCCCGATGGACGCCTCTGGCGTGAGCAGCTCCACGCCTGTCCCGGTGACAGCGGGGCCGAACTGCTGCGACAACTGGCCGGCCTGAGCGATGCGGAGCTGGGGGCGGGAGCGGCGGCGGAGGAGCAGCTGGACCGGCTTGATCGGCAGGTGCGCCGTCTGCTGGGAGGTGCCCCCCTCTTCGGCACCTCGGTGGTGGCGCGCAACCGCCGGCGGGGCCGCCTCTATGTGTTCGGCGGGGCCGACGGCCTCACCTGGAGCGACGTGCACCGGCGCCATGTGCAGCTGGTGGCCGATCTCACCGGGGTGGCGATCGAGAACGAGCTGCTCCAGGAGGACATGCGCCGCCACGAGCGGCTCGATCGACAGCTCAGCACCGGCGCCGAGATTCAGGCCCAGCTCCTGCCCGACCGCTGCCCGGTGATCGAAGGGGTGGAACTGGCCGCCTGCTGCCGGCCCGCCTTCGAGGTCGGCGGCGACTACTACGACTTCATCCCCACCCGGCCCCGGCTGAGCGGCCGCCGCCGGGACACCTCCCGCTGGGCCCTGGTGATGGGTGACGTGATGGGCAAGGGCGTGCCGGCGAGCCTGCTGATGGCTCTGCTGCGGGGCATGCTCCGGGCCGAGGTGCTCAGCGGCCATCCCCCCGACCGCATTCTCCACGATCTCAACGAACTGGCCCAGGAGGACCTGGCCCATTCCCACCGGTTCGTCACCCTCTTCTATTCCGATTTCGATCCCCGCACCCGGGTGCTCCGCTACGCCAACGCCGCCCACAATCCCCCCCTGATCTGGCGCCGTCAGCGGCAGGGGGTGGAACGGCTCGATGCTCCCGGTCTGCTGATCGGCCTGCAACCCGAGGCGGCCTATGGCTGCGAACGTCTGGTGCTCGAACCTGGCGACGTGCTCCTGTACTACACCGATGGGGTGACCGAAGCGTCCGGCCTGACCGGTGGCCGCTTTGATGAGGACCGCTTGATCCGTGCCCTGACGGCCGCCTGCCGCAGCGGGTTGGGTGCCCAGGCCATCCTCGATCAGCTCTTCGAGCGGCTCGATCGCTTCGTGGGGGCGGATCGGCAGCTGCAGGACGACGCCTCGATGGTCGTGCTCAAGGTGCAGGATGAAGTGGTGCTCCCCACGCTGTCCGCCTGACCCGGCCCGGGGCGGGGTGCGAAGCTGGCGGGTCGCGCTGGATCCTCGCATCGATGGCGGCACCGTCTCCCCAACCAGCGGCCGACGCCGGCGGATCCTCGAGCGCGGGCTGGAGTGACCGGTTCGAAGAGGGGCTGCATCCGGCGATCGAGCGCTTCAATGCCTCGATCCAATTCGATCTCGCCCTGCTCCAGGAGGATCTGGACGGTTCGATCGCCCACGCCCGCATGCTCGGCCGCTGCGGAGTGATCAGCGTCGGGGAGGCGGATCAGCTGATCGCTGGCCTGGAGGCCGTTCGCGCCGAGGCCGCGGCGGGCACCTTCAACCCCGGCCTGGAAGCGGAGGATGTTCACTTCGCCGTGGAGCGGCGGCTGATCGAGCGGCTGGGCCCGCTCGGCAAGAAGCTCCACACCGGCCGGAGCCGCAACGATCAGGTGGGAACCGACCTGCGGCTCTGGCTGCGCGGACGGATCGACCGGATCGACGCCGGTCTGCAGCGGTTTCAGCGGGCCCTGCTGGCCCAGGCCGACACCCATGTCGACACCCTCATCCCCGGCTACACCCACCTGCAGCGGGCCCAGCCGCTCTCCCTGGTCCACCATCTGCTCGCCTATGTGGAGATGGCGGCCCGCGATCGGCGGCGCCTGGCCGACGTGCGCGCTCGGGTCAACATCTGCCCCCTGGGGGCAGCGGCCCTGGCCGGCACCCCCGTGCCGATCGACCGGCGCCAGACCGCGGCCGAACTGGGCTTCGAAGCGATCTATGCCAACAGCCTCGACGCCGTCAGCGACCGTGACTTCGCCGTGGAGTTCAGTGCCGCCGCCAGCCTGATCCTGGCCCACCTCAGCCGCCTGGCTGAGGAGGTGATCCTCTGGGCCAGCGAGGAGTTCGCCTTCGTGAGCCTCACCGACCGCTGCGCCACCGGCAGCAGCCTGATGCCGCAGAAGAAGAATCCCGACGTTCCCGAGCTGGTGCGGGGCAAGGCCGGGCGGGTGTTCGGGCACCTGATCGGTCTGCTGACCATGATCAAGGGCCTGCCCCTGGCCTACAACAAGGACTTCCAGGAGGACAAGGAAGCACTCTTCGACGTGGTGCGCACCACCGAGGACTGCCTCGAGGCGATGGCGATCCTGCTGGAGGAGGGGATCCGCTTCCGGCCCGATCGCCTGGAGGCGGCGGTGGCGGCCGATTTTTCCAATGCCACCGATGTGGCCGACTACCTGGTGGCCCGGGGGGTGCCCTTCCGGGAGGCCTACCAGCTGGTGGGTGGCCTGGTGAAGTCGTGCCTGGCGGAGGGCCTGCTGCTGCGGGATCTGTCGATCGAGCGCTGGCAGCGGCTGCATCCCGCCTTCGCCGACGACATCCGGGCCGTGATCGAGCCGCGACAGGTGGTGGCCGCCCGCCTCAGCGAGGGGGGAACGGGCTTCGAGCGGACCCGGGAGCAGCTGGAGGTCTGGCGCCAGCGCCTGGCGGCGGATGCGGCTGGAACCGCCTGAGCGGGGGAACGGCCGATCTAGGCTTGATACGGTCGGCCCTGGCTGCCTCGCTCGGGGCGGCGCTGCCGGGACATCCCGCTGCAGCCGCCATCCGGTTCCAGTTCCACCGTTCCAATCGGTTCCTTCGGTCCGTGAGTATTTTCGTCGGCAATCTCCCCTTCCGCGCCGAGCAGGAAGATGTGGCTGAGCTGTTCGCCCCCTTCGGCGCGGTGGTCAGCTGTTCTCTCCCCCTTGAGCGGGACACCGGCCGCAAACGCGGCTTCGCCTTCGTGGAAATGGCCGATGAGGCCACCGAAACCCAGGCCATCGATGGTCTTCAGAACGCCGAGCTCATGGGCCGGCCCCTGCGGATCAACAAGGCGGAACCCCGGGGCGCCGGTGGACCTCGCCGGGGCGGCGGTGGTGGTTACGGCGGTGGTGGTGGCTATGGAGGCGGCGGCTACGGCGGCGGTGGCGGGTCGTCCGAGCGCGGCAGCCGGGGCTGGGAGGATCGCCTCCGGCCCTAGGCACCTAGAGGCCCCGCTCCTCCAGTTGCCGGGCCGCGGCCTCCAGCACCTCCGGGCCGGCTTCCCGCGCCCCCGCCGCTTCGCTGAGCCGGCGTCGCCAGTGGCGGGCACCAGGCACCCCCTCCACCAGGTGCACCAGATGGCGGGCGATCGGCCAGAGTCGCCCGCCCCCGCCGCACCAGCGGCGGGTGTGGGGCAGGAGGCCGCGCACCACGCTGGAGGCCGTGGCCTGCCGGGCCGGCCCGCGGCCGAACAGCTCCTCGTCCACGCCATGCCAGCGCAGGGGATGTTCGTAGGCGGCCCGGCCCACCATCACTCCGTCCACATGGGGAAGCTGCTCCCGGCAGCCGGCCAGGTCGAGCAAGCCACCGTTGAGTTCGATCCGCAGCTGGGGGCGATCCCGTTTGAGCCGATGCACCAGGTCGTGGCGCAGCGGCGGCACCGTGCGGTTCTGCTTCGGATCCAGGCCCGTCAGCCAGGCCTTGCGGGCGTGCACGCTGAACCGAGCCGCCCCCGCCGTCGCCACCGTGTCCACGAACGCCAGCAGCTCCTCGTAGCTGTCCTGCTCATCGATGCCGATGCGGTGCTTCACCGTCACCGGCAGGCCCGCTGAGGCCAGCGCCTCGACGCAGCGGGCAACCCGGCCGGGCTCCGCCATCAGGCAGGCCCCGAACCGCCCCTGGCGGACCTTCTCGCTGGGGCAACCCACGTTGAGGTTGATCTCGTCGTAGCGCCAGTCGGCCGCCAGCCGCGCCGCCTCCGCCAGCAGCAGTGGATCATCGCCGCCCACCTGCAGGGCCAGGGGCTTCTCGCAGGGATCGAAATCGAGCAAGGTGGCGCGATGGCCGTGGTGGAGGGCCTGGGCCACCACCATCTCGGTATAGAGGAGGGCATGGCGGGTGATCTGCCGCATCAGCACCCGGAAGTGCCGATCGGTGCAGTCCATCATCGGCGCCACACTGAAGCGGTACGCCCCTTCCACCGGCGCGGGTTCGCCTTGCTCCTCGGTCATTCCCCCATGCTGCCCGTCGATTGGTCCCTGGTGGTGGCGGGGGGCGGCCCGGCCGGTTACATGGCGGCCATCACCGCCGCCGAACAGGGTCTGCAGCGGGTGCTGCTGCTGGAGGCCACGCCCCAGTCACTGGGCAAGGTGCTGATCAGCGGTGGGGGCCGCTGCAACGTGACCCATGCCTGCTGGGATCCCGGGGTGCTGGTGGGGCACTATCCCCGCGGGTCCCGGGCGCTGCGGGGCCCCTTCAGCCGCTTCGCCAGCGGGGACACCCTGGCCTGGTTCGCCGAGCGGGGTCTCGAGCTGGTGGAGGAGCCCGACGGACGGCTGTTTCCCCGCAGCAACCGCGCCAGCAGCGTGGCGGCCACCCTGGAGCGTGCGGCGGCGG
>CAYGQY010000114.1:0-5937 GCA_964352195.1 uncultured bacterium | reverse complement strand
CCCGTGTTCCCCGCGGTCGTCGAGGCCCCGCTCGTGCAGGTGCCTCGCGGCCGTACCTCCCGCTCGCGCACCGTCACCGGCCGGGCCACGACCCTGGAGCTCGACCTGGTCGAGGTCGCCCCGCTGCGCGACAGCACTGCGCCGGAGGCCCCGGACCTAGCCGAAGCGGCCATCGATGGGTTGGAGGATGGCGCCGAACCGCGCCGTCGCCGTCGCCGCTCGTCCGCCGTCTGAATGGGGGGCGACCCCCTGGAGGCCCAGCTCCGCACTCCCTTTGCCGGCTTCGATCCCGGCGTCTGCGCGGGAGTGGATGAAGTGGGCCGCGGGGCCCTGTTCGGTCCCGTCTTCGCCGCGGCCGTTGTGTTGCCCGGCTCCGCCCTGGCCCCCCTCGCCGCCGCGGGCCTCACCGACAGCAAGGCGCTGTCGGCCCGGAGGCGTCAGCGGTTGCTGCCGTTGATCACGGGCCTGGCCCGGGCCTGGGGCCTGGGCCAGGCCTCCGCCCGCGAGATCGACCGCGATGGAATCCGCGCCGCGACGGAATCCGCCATGCTGCGGGCCCTGCAGCGGTTACCTGCCACGCCGGCGCTGGTGCTCGTGGATGGGATTCTGCCGCTGCGGCCCTGGCGGGACCCCCAGCGCACCCTCGTGCGGGGGGATCGTCACTGTCTCGCGATCGCCGCGGCCAGCGTGCTGGCCAAGCAGACCCGGGACGCCCTGCTCCTGCGGCTGGCGGCCCATCACCCCGGCTACGGCCTGGAACACCACGTGGGCTACGGCACCGCCGTCCACGGCGACGCCCTGCGGCGCCTGGGCACGACCCCGCTGCACCGCCACAGCTTCCTGGGCCGGCAGCTCAGCGGTGCTCGCACCAGTGCTGGAAATCCCTGAGCAGGTGCTGACGCACCCGGGTGCGGATGCCCAGCAGCACCCCACCCAGCAGGGATCTGCCGGTGGCCTCCAGCACCCTGGGCGGAATCAGGGACAGCACCGCCGGCCGGCTCACGCTCACCGCAAGCCGCGCTTCCCCCTCCAGGCCCGTTGCGCCCGCCTCCAGCCAGGACTCCAGGGTCAGCCGGAAGTCGTCCACCAGCTCCAGCCCCTCGAGATCGCAATCGAGGGCCTCCAGCTCCAGGCGGCCAGGCTGCCGCTGGGTCTGGAGCTGGACCACCGGCTGGATCTGCAGCTGGAAGACCTGGAACCGTGTCACCTCGTAGCGGTACTGCCCCGGGCCCAGCCGGTGCAGTTGGCTGGGATCCAGCAGCGCCTGGATCACCCGCTCCTCGTCGTCGAGATAGGTCGCCAATTGTCCGGCCTGGTCGCCGCACACCGGGAGGCTGAGCTGCTGGCTGGCACCGAAGGCCAGGGTCATCGCCTCGTTCCGGGGGGCGGCGGGGGATGATCCTATCGAGCGATGCCCACCCGGTTCCCCATGCGCCTTGCGTTTCTTGGTCCCAGCGGCACCTATGGGGAGCAGGCGGCGTGGCAGCTCGCCACTCTCGAAGGGGTCGAGGCTCCCGAACTCCTCCCCCAGAGCGGCATCCGGGCGGTGGTCAAGGCGCTGGCGGAGGCGCGTTGCGACGGGGCGGTGGTGCCGGTGGAGAACTCGGTGGAGGGGGGCGTCACCGCTTGCCTCGACGGGCTCTGGGAACACCCCGAGCTGCGCATCCGGCGGGGTCTGGTCTTGCCCATTCGCCATGCCCTGCTCGGCAGTGGTCCGATCGAGCGGGTCAGCGAAGTGCTCTCCCATCCCCAGGCCCTGGCCCAGTGCAGCCTCTGGCTGAGTGAGCGTCGTCCTGCGGCGTTGCAGCTGCCGACGAGCTCCACCGCCGAGGCGGCCCGGCTGGTGGCCGGCAGCCGCTTCCGGGCCGCCGTGGCCTCACGCCGGGCGGCGGCGGAGCATGGCCTGGAGGTGCTGGCCTACCCGATCAATGACGTGCCGGGCAACTGCACCCGCTTCCTGCTGCTCCAGCGCCAGGACACCACCACGGCGGCGGATCCCACCCTCTGCAGCCTGGCCTTCTCGCTCCACGCCAACAGCCCCGGAGCCCTGCTGGAGGCCCTGGGCTGCTTCGCGCGCCGCCAGCTGAACATGAGCCGGATTGAATCGCGGCCCTCCAAGCGGGAGATGGGCGAATACATCTTCTTCGTGGATCTGGAGCTGCCCGCCGACCCTGCCCTGCTGGAGCCGGCGATCGAGGAGCTCAGGGGGCACAGCCGCCACCTGGCCCTGTTCGGCACCTACCCCCTCACCAACCTGTCGGAGGAGGAGGACCCGACGGCCTGATCCGACCGGAGGGGGGTCGTCCGGCAGCGGAAGACGCCGAAGGCCATCAGACCGGTGCGGAAGGCCCAGTGCATCAGGAGCAGGGTGGGGGTCTCGCGCAGACCCTGGAGGACTGCGGCGGGCCCCAGCCCCAGCACGGCTCCGGGGCGCCTGAACCCCTCGAGGATGGAGTCGATCCAGGAGGGCAGGGTGGCGGTGGTCCAGTCGTCGCTCTCCACCGTCAGCTGGTCACTCCATGGACTGCGCTCCAGATTGCGCCGGAACGACGGGATGCTGGAGAACTCGGGATGGGCCCACTGGTCGAGCAGCTGACGCATCACCCAGCGCTCCAGAGCGGTGGGTGGAGCCTGGGTGGGATCGCGACGGTTCCAGTCGGCCACCACCAGCCGGCCCCCCGGGGCCAGCACCCGCAGCAGCTCGTCGGCATAGCGCTGCTTGTCAGGCATGTGGGGACCGGCCTCCACGCTCCAGACGACCGCGAAGCTCGCGGCCGGCAGCTGCAGATCCAGGGCGTCCATCAGCTCGAACCGGCAGGAGAGGCCGGCGGGGGTGAGCTGGCGAGCCCGCTCGATCTGGGCCGGGCTGATGCTGATGCCGAGCACGTCGAAACCGTAGTGGCGGGCCAGGAGCCTGGCGCTGCCGCCAATGCCGCAGCCCACGTCCAACAGAGTGGTGCCGGGCGGCAGCTGATCGAGGCCGCCCCAGCGCACCAGTTCATGCACGAAGGCTTCCTTGGCGGCGCGGAAATCGGTCGGAACCGGTGGGGCGCCGTAATGACCCAGGTGGACGTGCTCACCCCAGAGTCGCTCCAGCAGGCGGTCGGAGGTCCAGCGGTCGTAGGCGTCGGCGACGCTGGCGCCGGAGCGGTATCGACGATCCCTGCGCTGCCAGAGGGCCAGGGCCAGGGCCAGCAGGGCCACGGCGAGGGCCGACGCCAGCAGGGCCGTCAGCCAGGGGGCCAGGGCGATCAACCGGGTTCCTGCCTGGGCTCCCCCAGATCCTTGAAGGTGTCCTTGAGCACGGTGCGGGCGGCCAGCTGGCGTCGGGTCTGGTCAAGCAGGGTGAACTCCTGCCGCAGCCGTTCGCCCGTGTCGGTGAGCTCCAGCAGGGCCTGTTGGTGATCCGCCACGGGCCCCCCCAGATGGGAGCCGATCCAGAAGGAGAGCTCCCGGGGCAGATCAGGAAGATCGGTGGGCAGGGAAGTGGGTTTTCCGATCAGTTTGCCGGTGAGATCCACCACGTCGCGAAGGGCGCGGGTGACATCTTCCGAGAGCTCCCGGAGGACCTCGCCCTCATCAGGACTGCTGTCTTCGATCCAGCTCACCATGGCGACCCGGAATGGAGCCTCCCGCACCACGTCAAGCACCCGGAACCGCTGCTGGCCGAGGGTGACGATGTTGCTGCGATCGTCGTCCTGGGTCTGACACTGCAGGATCTCGGCGCAGCAGCCCACCGACGCCATGCGCTTCTGCTGTGGATCCCAGCGGACCACCCCGAAGCGACGGTCGGTTTCGAGCACCGTGCGCAGCATCATGCGGTAGCGCGGCTCGAAAATATGGAGGGGAAGCACCTCCTGCGGGAACAGCACCACATCCGGCAGGGGGAAGAGTGGGAGTTCCCTCACGGCCAGATCAGTCACGGACGTCCTGCGGAGCGGCGAAGTGGGGGTGGAAATGGACTGGGGCTGGGGGCCGCCGCGTTGGCTCTGGATCCTAGAAAAAAAAGGACCCACCGCGAAGGCAGGTCCGAGAATCGACAGGCGGCTGGGGTGGACGGCCCTGGGGCCGCTCTCAGAGCTTGACTTCAATATCGACGCCACTGGGAAGATCCAGCTTCATCAGGGCATCAATGGTCTTGGAGGAGGGGTTGTAAATATCGATGATGCGACGATGCGTGCGTGTTTCAAAGTGTTCACGCGAATCTTTGTCCACGTGGGGGGAGCGCAGCACGCAGTAAATCTTGCGCTTGGTGGGCAAAGGAATCGGACCAATGGCCGTGGCAGCGGTGTGATCGGCCGTTTCGATGATCTTTTCGCAGGATAGATCCAGCATGCGGCGGTCGAACGCCTTGAGACGGATGCGGATCTTCTGCTGGGAGAGGGCGGCTGACATGGGAGGGCTTCAGAGGACGCGGGCCGAAGAAGGTCCCGCGGACGTTGGATGGTGAACCGGAGGCATCGGAGGATGTCCCGGGATTGTCGAGGTGCGCAGGGGGGGGGCTGGTGCCCCACCCCCGTCAGGTTCGATCGGTCCGATCAGAGTAGATCAGGCCACGATCTTGGAGACCACGCCAGCACCGATGGTGCGGCCACCCTCGCGGATGGCGAAGCGCATGCCCTGCTCGATTGCCACTGGGCAGATCAGTTCGGCCGACATCTTGATGCGGTCACCCGGCATCACCATCTCCACGTTGGAGCCGTCATCGGCCGTGAAGGCGGTGATCTGGCCGGTCACATCCGTGGTACGGATGTAGAACTGGGGCCGGTAGCCGGCGAAGAAAGGGGTGTGCCGTCCGCCCTCTTCCTTCTTCAGCACGTAGACCTCACCCTCGAACTTGGTGTGGGGCTTGATGGAGTTGGGCTTCACCAGCACCATGCCGCGCTCGATGTCCTCCTTCTGAATGCCGCGGAGCAGCAGGCCGACGTTGTCACCGGCCATGCCTTCGTCCAGCAGCTTGCGGAACATCTCCACACCTGTGACTGTGGTTTCACGGGTGTCCTTGATGCCAACGATCTGGACAGTTTCGCCGACTTTCACCTTGCCACGCTCGATTCGTCCGGTGGCCACGGTGCCGCGGCCGGTGATCGAGAACACGTCTTCGACCGCCATCAGGAACGGCTTGTCGATCTCGCGCTCCGGTTCGGGGATCGACTCGTCGACCGCTTCCATCAGATCAAGGATTTTGTCGACCCACTCATCTTCACCACGGATGCCCTTCCCGCCTCCCTGGATGTGCTCAAGGGCCTTGAGGGCCGAACCAGCCACGATGGGGATGTCGTCACCGGGGAAGTCGTAACTGCTGAGCAGTTCCCGCATCTCCAGTTCAACGAGCTCGAGGATTTCCTCGTCGTCGACCATGTCCTTCTTGTTGAGGAACACCACCAGGGCCGGCACACCCACCTGCTTGGCCAGCAGGATGTGCTCCTTGGTCTGGGCCATCGGGCCATCGGTGGCCGCCACGACCAGGATGCCGCCATCCATCTGGGCGGCACCGGTAATCATGTTCTTGACGTAGTCGGCGTGACCGGGGCAGTCGACGTGGGCATAGTGCCGATTGCCGGTCTCATACTCGACGTGGGCGGTGTTGATCGTGATCCCCCGCTCCTTTTCCTCGGGGGCACCATCAATATCGTCGTAGGCCTGAGCTTTGGCCTGACCGAGGGAGGCCAGCACATTGGTGATGGCGGCCGTCAGGGTGGTCTTGCCGTGGTCAACGTGGCCGATGGTGCCGATGTTGACGTGAGGTTTGTTCCTCTCGAACTTCTCGCGGGCCATTGAAGGAAAGAATCGGGGGGTTGAGGTTGGGTTGAAAGATCAGGAGTTGCCCTGATTCTTGGAAATGATGGCTTCAGCCACATTGCGAGGAACTTCCTCGTAGTGGCTGAACTCCATCGAGAAAATACCCCGACCCTGGGTCATGGATCGGAGCTGGGT
>CAYGQY010000113.1:0-5939 GCA_964352195.1 uncultured bacterium | reverse complement strand
GCTCACGGCGATCAGGTGGGAGATGTAGGGAACCGGCTTGCCCTTGCGGGTCTGGCGGCGGTGGAGCTGGGCGGCCCAGGCGAGGGCGGCGTCGTAGCGCTCGCTGTGGGCCGGGGGGCGCTCGCTCATGACGGGGTTTGTTGGGGGTTGGCCGCCGCTGTGCCGATCAGGCTCGCCGCCAGGGGTCGGGCGTCGCTGGCCCCCTGGCGACGTTCACAGAGGCGACGTTCACAGAGGCGCTCGAGCGTGTCCCGCCCGGTCAGCCGCAGCCGCCAGCGGGCCCAGAGCCCGTAGAGCGCATCCACCAGCGGGCCGATCAGGGGCCAGGCGGTGGGGGCATAGAGCCAGCCCAGTCCCACCAGCCGGTAGGCCTCCCGGAACACCGCCACATCACGGATCACCTGGCCGTCGGCGCCGATCCCGCGCATGCTCCCCATCGCCTCCCGGTAGCTGATGCCGCCGTGGGCGGCCGGGTCGTAGCCCGGCGCGTCGATGTCGACGAAGCGGATCAGGCCCCGGCCCCGGTCCCGCGCCCGCAGGGCGTCCACCTCGCGGCGGCACAGGGGACAGGCGCCATCGAAGAGCAGGGTGAGGGCGGGTTCAGCCATGAAGCTGATTCTGGCGCAAGGCCACGGGGCCTCGCCACGACACCACGCGCCAGGCTGGGAGCCGCGGCCCGGCTGATGCGGGCCCCGCCGAAGCGTCCATGCCGCCACCTGACCCCGCTGATCCCGCGCCCACTGATCTCGCGCCCACTGATCCCGCCCAGCTGCGCCGCGACTACCGCCGCGCCGCCCTGCGGCGGGCCGATCTGGCGGCCGACCCGGTGGCGCAATTCCGCCACTGGTTCGATCAGGCCGTGGCGGCCCAGTTGAGTGAGCCCAACGCCATGGTGCTGGGCACCACCCATGGCAACCGCCCCAGCGCCCGCACCGTGCTGCTCAAGGCCTTCGATGCCCGGGGCTTCGTCTTCTTCACCCACTACGAGAGCCGCAAGGCCCGCGAGATCGCCGCCCATCCCCAGGTGAGCCTGCTGTTTCCTTGGTACGGGCTCGAGCGCCAGGTGATGGTCCTGGGCCGGGCCGAGCGGATCAGCGCCGCCGAATCCCTGGCCTATTTCCTCTCGCGTCCCTACGGAAGCCGGCTGGGGGCGTGGGTGTCCCAGCAGAGTGCTGTGATCGGCTCACGCTCGATTCTCGAAGCGCAGTGGCAGGCGATGCAGCGCCGCTTCGCCGGCGGGGAGGTGCCCCTGCCGCCGGCCTGGGGTGGCCTGCGGGTGGTGCCGGAGGAGTTCGAGTTCTGGCAGGGGCGCCAGAACCGCCTGCACGATCGCTTCCGCTACCGGCTGCAGAACGGGGCCTGGAGCATCGAGCGGCTGGCGCCCTAGCCCCCACCCCCAGCGATTCGGGCGAGCTCAGGCCGCGGTGACGCTCAGGTCCTGTCGCTGCGGCGCGGCACGGATCCCATGGCGTGGAGCTCCATCACCTGCTCGGGCCTGAGGTCGAAGCTGAGCCCTCCCTGGCCGCTGGAGACCGTCAGACGCAGGGGTAGCGCTTCACTGGGCCGGGGCATCAGGGCATCGAGATCGAACTGAGCCGATCCGCTCGGAACCGGCGAGCCATCCCGGGGAACGATCTCCTCGCTGCGATTCGGCAGGGTCCACTTCTGACCCATCGAATCGTTCATCACGAGATCGGCGCTGTGATCCAGGGACGTGGTCCCCTCCAGGTCGTTCAGGCGGATGCGCAGGCCGGAGGGATACTCCTCGAAGGGCTGCTCGAAGACCTGGGCGCTGAGGCGATGGCCCGCCCGATCGCTGAGCGACCAGCTGTTCGGTGCCAGGGCCAGGGCCGGGGCTGCCCCCAGCAGCAACGTCAGCAGCAGCGGCAGAACTCCCAGCAGGGACCGCTTCAGACGCGCGTGAGGGCGGATGGGAGACCACATGACTTATAAAGCATAATGTCGTCTCAATACTAACGGCTAGATGCCGGGATGGCCTCGGTCCGGCCCCTCACGCCACGACTCAATCCTTGGTGGCCTGCTCACGCATGAACAAATGGTTGGACGGGTGCCGAACGGCGATGGCAGGGCTAGGTGTGAAGCTGAGCTGTGACGGCGCCATGGTCGATTCCGCTCCAGCTGCCAGACACCACCGGGTGCTGATCGTCGGGGGCGGCTCCGGCGGGCTTACCGCGGCCAGCCAGTTGCTGCGGGCCCGCCCAGGCCTGGATCTGGCGATCCTGGAGCCCTCGGCCGTTCACGACTACCAGTCCGGCTGGATCCCGGCCGGTGCCGGTCTGCTGCCCATCGAGCAGACCCATCAACTGGAAGCCGCCGTGATTCCCGCCGGCGCCGTCTGGATCCAGGACAGCGCCGCCACCTTTGAGCCGGAGGCCCACCGGGTGATCACGGCGGCTGGAGAAACCCTCAGCTACGAGGTGCTGGTGGTGGCCATGGGGCTCCAGCTCGACTGGAGCCGCATCAAGGGCCTGCCGGAGGCGCTTGGCAGCCACGGCATCGTCAGCAACTATTCCCGCTCCCACATCGTCGCCACCTGGGCAGCAATCCGCGGCTTTCAGGGGGGGACCGCCCTGTTCACCCACCCCGCCACGCCGATCAAGTGCGGCGGCGCTCCCCAGAAGGTGATGTACCTGGCCGACGACATCTTCCAGGGCACCAGCGGCGTGGGGGTGAACACCCGGGTGATCTTCTGCACCGCGATGGCGCAGCTGTATCCGGTCAAGGCCTACAACGCCACCGTCGAGCGCGTCGTGGCGCGCCGGGGGATCGAAACCCATCGGCTCCACAACCTGATCGAGGTGCGCCCCGAGGAGCAGGTGGCGGTGTTTGAGGTCAGAGCGGAAGGCCGTGAACCCTCCATGGAGGAGATTCACTTCGACCTCCTCCATGTGGTGCCGCCGATGGCGGCGCCGGATGTGGTGGCCCGCAGCCCCCTGGCGATCGAGGGTCCCGGCGGCTGGGTGGAGGTGGACCGATTCACCTGCCAGCACAAGCGCTTTGCCGATGTGTTCGCTCTCGGGGATGTGAGTTCTCTGCCCACCTCCAAAAGCCTGGCCGCGATCCGTGGCCAGGCGCCGGTGCTGGTGGCCAACCTGCTGGCTCAGCTCGATGGACGCCCGCTTGCGGCCCACTACGACGGCTACACCGCCTGTCCGCTGATCACCGGCTTCGGCAGGGTTGTGATGGCGGAGTTCGACTACGACCTCCAGCCGGTCAGCTCCTTCCTGGTGGACCCCACCCGGGAGCGCTGGAGCATGTGGCTGGTGGAAACGCGCCTGTTCCCCTGGATCTACTGGCACCGGGTGCTCAGGGGCCGGCTGCACGAAGGGCGGTTCCTGAAACCGTTCGCCCCGCTGGTGCGCTGGCTCACTCTGGCGCACCGACAGGGGTGATCCCAGTGCCGGCGGCGGAAGCAGTCGCTGCTCCAGCCGCGGCCTGAGCCGTTGCCCCACGGGCCACGTCCCTCCCCCCCCCTCCGTGATCGATCCGGGGGACGGCCGTGGGAATGGAGCACAATGTAATGCGGCTATGCTCATAGAAGTTGAGGCCCGACCTCCGATGGCTCTCGCCCCCGCCAGCGCCCTCTCCCTGTCTGCCGCCGCAGGCGGCGGCACCCTGCTGTTCCGTCAGTTGTTCGATGCCGACACCGGCACCTTCACCTATCTGCTCGCCGATGTGGCCAGCCGTCGGGGCGTGCTGATCGATCCGGTCTTCGAGCAGCATCCCCGCGATCTCGCCCTGGTCCAGGAGCTGGGCATCGACCTGGCGGCCAGCCTCGACACCCACGCCCACGCCGACCACGTCACCGGCAGCTGGCTGATGCATGCGGCCACGGGCTGCGCCATCGGTCTGGCGGCCGTCGCAGGGGCCGAGTACGTGACCCGGCCCCTGCGGCAGGGCGATCGGGTGGCCTTCGGCAGCCGGGCCCTGGAGGTGCGTGCCACCCCCGGCCACACCGACGGCTGCCTCAGTTTCGTGCTCGACGACCACAGCCTGGCCTTCACCGGCGATGCGCTGCTGGTGCGGGGCTGCGGCCGCTGCGATTTCCAGCAGGGCGATGCCCACACGCTCTTTCGCTCGATCACCGAGCAGATCCTCTCCCTGCCCGAATCCTGTCTGCTCTACCCCGCCCATGACTACACCGGCCGCGGCGTCACCTCCGTGGCCGAGGAGAAGGCCTACAACGCCCGCCTCGGCGGCCAGGCCGATGAGCGCGACTTCGTGATCTACATGGAGACCCTGAAGCTTCCCCATCCCCACAGGATCGCCGAGGCCCTGCCGGCCAACCTGCGCAGCGGTCGCCCCCGGGCGGATCCGGCGGCCGGGGCGACGGACTGGGCGCCGCTTCGGCGCAGCTATGCCGGGCTGCCGGAGCTCCCCCCCGCCTGGGTCGCCGCCCACAGCGGCGCGATCACCCTGGTGGATGTGCGCTCCGCCGAGGAGTTCCACGGGCCCGATGGTCACATCGCCGGCAGCCTGCTGATTCCGCTTCCCGAGCTGGAGGAGCGGGCCGGCGAGATCCCCGCTGACGCGCCCACCGTGGTGCTCTGCCACTCCGGCAGCCGCTCGGCCCTGGCCACCCAGCAGTTGCTCAGGGCCGGACATCCCCAGGTGGCCAACCTGCATGGCGGCCTGCTCGGTTGGCACTCCGGCGGCTATCCGCTCGTCACCGACACACCCGCCTGATCCGCCCGCCGCCCCCGCTCGAGCCATGGCATCAACCGCAGCCGCTCGGCTCCATCCCGGCGATTTTCCTGAACGGTCCTGGAGCCGTCCTATCAGGCCCTGGAGCCGGGTGGGCCGGTGATCAGTGGCACCGTGCTGCTGCTGATCACCGGTGGGGCCCTGATCGGCTTTCTGCTGGCGGTGCTGGGGGCCGGTGGTTCGATCCTGCTGCTGCCCCTGCTGGTCAGCGGCGCCGGCCTGCCCACCCGGGAGGCCGTTCCCCTCTCCCTCCTGGTGGTGACCCTGCTGGCCCTGGGCAACCTGGGCCCCTACCTGCGCCGCCGTCAGGTGGCGCCCAAGCCGGCGCTGATCCTGGGGCTGCCGGCCCTGGCGGGGGCCTGGATCGGCGGCAGCCTGGTCAAGGCCGGCCTGATTCCCGAGCCGGTTCAGCTGGGGATCTTCACCGTGGCGGCCCTGCTGGCCTCCTGGCTGCTCACCCGCTCCCCGGCCAGGACGACCGGCGCTGCCGGACCCCCGCGACGACCCGGATCCCCCGGGGCCCTCGCCGGTCAGGGGGTACTGGTGGGTCTGCTCACCGGCATTGCCGGCGTGGGAGGGGGCTTCGCGATCGTGCCGGCGCTCGTTCTGCTCGCTGGACTGCCAATGCCGCTGGCCAGCGGCACCAGCCTGCTGGTGATCGGCACCAACAGCCTGGTGGCTCTGGAAGCACTTGGCCACTGGCCCGCCTCCAGCCTGGGCCTGATGCTGCCCCTGGTGGCTGGCGGCGCCATGGGGGGGGTGCTGGGTCAGCGGTTGGCTCCCCATCTGAGCGATCGCCGGCTGCGCCAGGGCTTCGCGGCCCTGCTGATCGGCTCGGCCCTGCTCACCGGCCTCGAAGCGCTGCGGCGCCAGAACCACCCCTCCATCGGCCGCAGCCCCGCCCCCCGGGCCGTTCTGCGCAGCAGCCATGGCGGTCCTGATCGCGCCACCCGCTCGCTGGAGGTGGAACCGCTCCATGAATCGGGCCCGTGGCAACCCCAGAATCCCAGCCTCACTACCCCGGGATGTCGGCTCGATCTGCCGTCGATCCTGCTCTGCCAGCCTGTGTATCGGGTGGCCAATGCCCAGGAGCGGGGCCTGCCTTTCAGTCAGTGAGCGGATGGGGCTCTGCCCAGTCTGACGCAACCTGCCGGCCACGCTGCGCAAGAGCATCCTGGTGGGCCTGGGGGGGGGGGAGCTCAGCCCGATGGGGG
>CAYGQY010000112.1:0-5986 GCA_964352195.1 uncultured bacterium | reverse complement strand
GGGGATGATCTATCTGCAGGACAATCCGCTGCTGCAGCAGCCCCTCCAGCCCGAGCACATCAAGAACCGGCTGCTGGGCCACTGGGGGTCGAGTCCCGGTCAGTCGTTCATCTGGGCCCATGCCAACCGGTTGATCCGGGAGCGGGACCTGGAGATGCTCTCCCTCTCCGGCCCTGGCCACGGTGCCCCGGGCGTGCTGGCGCCCACCTACCTCGATGGCAGCTACAGCGAGGTGTACCCCGACGTCTCCCGGGACAGCGAGGGGATGGGGCGCTTCTTCAAGCAGTTCTCCTTTCCGGGCCACATCGGCTCCCACTGCACGCCCGAAACCCCCGGCTCGATCCACGAGGGCGGCGAGCTCGGCTACGTGCTCTCCCACGCCTGCGGCGCGGTGTTCGACAACCCCGAGCTGATCGCCGTGGCCTGCGTCGGTGACGGTGAGGCCGAAACCGGCCCGCTGGCCACCAGCTGGCATATCAACAAATTCCTCAATCCGATCTCGGATGGGGCGGTGCTGCCCGTGCTGCACCTCAACGGCTACAAGATCGCCAACCCCACCCTGCTCGCCCGCATCCCGCGCGAGGAGCTGGTGAGCCTGCTGCGGGGCTACGGCTGGGAGCCGATCCTGGTGGAGGGCCACGAGCCCCATTCCATGCACGCCGCCATGGCCTCGGCGATGGACCAGGCCATCGATGCGATCCAGCAGGTGCGCGCCACCTGCCGGGCCAGCGGCGAGGCCGTGCGGCCGGCCTGGCCGATGATTGTGCTGCGCTCCCCCAAGGGCTGGACAGGTCCGGCCGCCCTCGGCGACAAGAAGCTGGAGAACTTCTGGAGGTCCCACCAGGTGCCCCTGCCGGCCCCGAAAACCGATCCCCAGCAGCTGGCGATGCTGGAGGCCTGGATGCGCAGCTACCGGCCTGAGGAGCTGTTCGACAGCGAAGGATGCCTCTGGCCCGACCTGCAGGCCCTCGCCCCCGTAGGCCCCAGGCGGATGGGCTCCAGCCCCCATGCCAATGGCGGCCAGCTGCGCCGGCGCCTCCGCCTGGCTCCCGTGGAGGCCTACGCCGTACCGGTGGCGCAGCCCGGTGCCAGCGAGCACGAGAACACCTATCCGCTCGGCTGCCTGCTGCGCGACTCCATCGGCCGCAACCCCGATTCGCTGCGGGTGTTCGGCCCGGATGAAACCGCCTCCAACCGCCTGCAGGCGATCTACGAGGTGAGCAAGAAGGTGTGGATGGAGGATTTCCTGCCCGAAGACCTCAATGGCAGCGAACTCGCCCGTGAGGGCCGGGTGGTGGAGATGCTCTCGGAGCACACCCTGGTGGGGATGATGGAGGGCTATCTGCTCACCGGCCGCTACGGCTTCTTCCACACCTATGAGGCGTTCGCCCATGTGATCGCCTCGATGTTCAACCAGCACGCCAAATGGCTGGAATCCTGCATCCACCACGCTTCCTGGCGGGCGCCGATCGGCCCCTGGAACTGCCTGATCTCCTCCACCGTCTGGCGGCAGGATCACAACGGCTTCACCCACCAGGACCCGGGCTTCATCGATCTGGCCGGCAACAAGAGTGGGGAGGTGGTGCGGGTCTACCTGCCCGCCGACGCCAATGCCCTGCTGGCTGTGGCGGAGGAGGCGTTCGTGGAGACGAATGTCTGCAACATCATTGTTTCCGACAAGCAGAAGCACCTGCAGTACCTGTCTCTGGAGGACGCGCGCCGGCATGTGGCCAAGGGCATCGGTCTGTGGACCTGGGCCAGCAACGACCATCAGGGCGAATCCCCCGACGAACCGGATGTGGTGATGGCCTGCGCCGGGGACATCCCCACCAAGGAAACCCTGGCGGCGGTGGAGATCCTCAACCGGGAGATCCCCTCTTTGCGAATCCGGGTGATCAATGTGGTCAAGCTGTTCGCGTTGACGGAGCCCAGCGAGCATCCCCACGGCCTGTCGGATCGGGATTTCGACACCCTGTTCACCACAGACCGGCCGGTGATCTTCAACTTCCACGGCTATCCGTGGCTGATCCACCGGCTCACCTATCGCCGCACTAATCACCTGAATTTCCATGTACGCGGGTACAAAGAGAAGGGCAATATCAACACCCCGCTCGAGTTGGCGATGAACAACCAGATCGATCGCTTCAACCTGGTGATCGATGTGATCGACCGGGTCCCGGCCCTCGGCTCACGGGCCGCCCACGTCAAGGAACGCATGAAGGAAGCGATCCTGGCCAACCGTGACCATGCCCACACCCACGGGATGGATTCCCCTGACATCACTCATTGGCGCTGGGGCGCCAGTCAGACTGTCGGCAGCCAATGACCGGGTCGGCGGGCCGTTTCAGGCCCTCACCTCCACCCTCTCCGCTGTCCTCCACCCCCGCCGAACCCTGCGATGACCGAAGCCCCACCGCGCCAGCTCAGGCTGCCGACCCCGGGCTGCTATGCCGATCCGGACCGGAGCGGCCTCACGGCCGACGGGGTGTTCGACGGCATGACCGAGCACCTCTTCTACACGCTGGGCAAGCTGGCCCCCACCGCGAGCCGCCATGACCTCTACATGGCGCTCAGCTACGCCATCCGTGACCGGCTGATGACCCGCTACCTGGCGGGCATCGAAGCGATCTCGGCCAACCCGATCCGCGTGGTGGCCTATCTCTCGGCCGAATTCCTGATCGGCCCCCAGCTCAGCAACAACCTGCTGATGCTCGGCATCGAGGACGAGGCGGCCGAGGCGCTGAAACGCTTCGGCGTCGCCGGCCTTGAGGAGATTCTCGAAGTGGAGGAGGAGCCGGGCCTCGGCAACGGGGGGCTGGGCCGCCTGGCGGCCTGTTACCTGGAATCCCTGGCCAGCCTCGAAATCCCGGCCACCGGCTATGGCATCCGCTACGAATTCGGCATCTTCGACCAGCTGATCCGCGATGGCTGGCAGGTGGAGATCACCGACAAGTGGCTCAAGAGCGGCTGGCCCTGGGAGCTGCCCCACCCCGACCAGGCCTGCTTCGTGGGCTTCGGTGGCCGCACGGAGAGCTACCGCGACGTCCGGGGCCATTACCGGGTGCGCTGGATCCCCTCGGAGCACGCCATCGGCATTCCCCACGACGTTCCCGTGCTGGGCTACCGCGTCAACACCTGCGACCGGCTGCGGCTCTGGCGGGCCGAAGCCTCCGAGAGCTTCGATTTCTACGCCTTCAACATCGGTGACTACTACGGCGCCGTGGAGGAGAAAGTGGGCTCGGAAACCCTCTCCAAGGTTCTCTATCCCAACGACGGCACCGACGAGGGCCGGCGGCTGCGCCTGAAGCAGCAGCACTTCTTCGTGAGCTGCTCCCTGCAGGACATGCTGCGCAGTCTGGAACTGCGGGGTCTGCCGATCAGCGATTTCCCCGAGCACTGGGCGGTGCAGCTCAACGACACCCACCCGGCGATCGCCGTGGCCGAGCTGATGCGGCTGCTGATCGACGACAAGCTGCTCGGCTGGGACGCGGCCTGGGACATCACCACTCGCTCGCTTTCGTACACCAACCACACCCTGCTGCCGGAAGCCCTGGAGAAGTGGGGGCTGGCCCTGTTCGGCAGCCTGCTGCCGCGCCACCTGGAGTTGATCTACGAGATCAACCGCCGCTTCCTGCAGACGGTGCGGTTGAAGTTCCCCGGCAACGACCAGATTCTGCGGCGGGTCTCGATCATCGATGAAGCCGATCCCAAATCGGTGCGGATGGCCAACCTGGCCACCGTGGGCTGCCATCACATCAACGGCGTGGCGGCGCTGCACAGCGATCTGGTGCGCACCGAGCTGTTCCCCGACCTCGCCTCCCTCTGGCCCGAGAAGTTCACCAACGTCACCAATGGTGTGACCCCACGCCGCTGGATCGCCCTGGCCAACCCGTTGCTGCGCGGACTTCTCGATGAGACGATCGGCGCCGACTGGGTCCGCAACCTCGATGAGCTGCGGCGGCTGGAGGCCTTCCAGCACGACGCCTCCTTCCTGCAGCGCTGGGAACAGACCAAGCTCCAGGTGAAACGCCAGCTCGCCCAGTACATCCACCGCCAGAGCGGGCTTCTGGTGGATCCCGCCTCGATGTTCGACGTGCAGGTGAAACGGATCCATGAATACAAGCGGCAGCACCTCAACGCCCTGCAGGTGATCGCCCAGTACGTGCGGATCAAGACCGGCCAGGCCGATGGGCTTGCTCCGCGCACGGTGATCTTCGGGGGGAAGGCGGCGCCGGGTTATTACATGGCCAAGCTGATCATCCGCTTCCTGAACGGCATCGCCGAGACGATCAACGCCGACCCCGACATGGACGGACGCCTGCGGGTAGTCTTCCTGCAGGATTACAACGTGAAGCTCGGCCAGAGAGTGTATCCCGCCTCCGATCTCTCCGAGCAGATCTCCACCGCCGGCCTGGAGGCTTCCGGCACCGGCAACATGAAATTCGCCATGAACGGAGCGCTCACGATCGGCACCCTCGATGGAGCCAACGTGGAGATCCGGGAGCAGGTGGGAGCTGACAACTTCTTCCTGTTCGGCCACACCACCGACGGGATCAGCGCACTGCGGGAGCAGGGTTATCGGCCCTGGGAACTGATCCGCAGCATCCCGGAGCTGCCTGAGGTGCTGCGCCTGGTGGAGCAGGGGCATTTCAGCAACGGCGACGGCGATCTGTTCAAACCGCTGCTGGAGAACCTCACCGGCCGCGACGCTTACTACGTGTTCGCCGATTTCACCGATTATCTGCGCGCCCAGGCTGCGGTCAGCCAGGCCTGGGCCGACCGACCCACCTGGAATCGCATGTCGTTGCTGAACACGGCCCGCACCGGCTTCTTCTCTTCCGACCGCTCCATTCGCGACTACGCGGGGCGCATCTGGAAGGCGGAGCCGTTCCCGGTGACGATCAGCTGCGAGATCGACTGAGATGGCCGCAGCCCAGCGCCCTCTGCTGGTGCTCAACGTGGGTAGTTCCAGCCTCAAGGCCTGCGTGATCGATGGCCACGGCAGCCGTCTTTGGGAGGAGCAGCGGCCCTGGAGCCTGGATCAGCAGCCGGCTGAGGCGACGGGGCTGGCCGAGGCCCTGGCCCCCTGGCTCGATCGGCTGGAACTGGTGGCCCACCGGGTCGTGCACGGCGGGGAGCGCTTCACCGCTCCCACGCGGATCGACGCCGAGGTGGAGCGCGGCCTGGGGGCCCTGGTGCCCCTGGCCCCGCTGCACAACCCTCCGGCGCTGGCCGTCATCCGCTGGCTGCGGCGCTGGCGACCGGAGTTGCCACAATGGGCCTGCTTCGACACCGGCTTCCACCGCACCCTGCCGGCCGAGGCCTTCACCTATGCCCTGCCGCCGGCCTGGCGCCGGCAGGGGTTGCGGCGTTTCGGCTTCCACGGGCTCAACCATCAGCATGTCAGCGAAGTGGTGGCGGCCCGGCTGGATCCCCCCCCCGGGCTGAACCTGATCAGCGCCCACCTGGGAGCGGGCTGTTCGCTGGCGGCCATCCGGGACGGTCGCAGCCTGGACACCACGATGGGTTTCACTCCCCTGGAGGGGCTGGTGATGGCCAGCCGCAGCGGTTCTCTGGATCCGGGTCTGCTGCTGCACCTGCTCCGCCAGGGGGTGTCGGTGGACGCTCTCGAGACGGGTCTGCAGCGGGAAGGGGGCCTGAGGGGGCTCTCGGAGCTGTCCGGCGACATGCGGGAGCTCAGGCATGAGGCCGGACGGGGCCACGCCGGCGCCCAGCTGGCCCTGGCCGTGTTCCGCCACCGCTTGCTGCAGGGCATCGGAGCCATGGCGGCGAGCCTGGGGGGGCTCGACGTGCTCGCCCTCAGCGGAGGGATCGGCGCCAACGACAGCGCCCTGGAGCAGGAGCTGATCGAAGCGCTCGGCTGGCTGAAGCCCTTCACCTGCCTGCGCATCCCAGCCGAAGAGCACGCGATGATCGCCAGACTCTGCCGGCCGGCGCTCGCTGGGGGAGGGCCTTGAGGGTCCTA
>CAYGQY010000111.1:0-6004 GCA_964352195.1 uncultured bacterium | reverse complement strand
GCGGGTCAGCCGGGCTGACTGGTTTCCGGCCACGGGGGTGCTCACGGCCGGCGGGCCCGTGGTGGGAACGCGAACGGAATCCGACGCTGGGCAGACGAAGCGGGTCCAGACCCTCACCGCCTCCGGCCTGGAGGGCAACACCCGCAACGAAGTGGTGGAGGCTCTGGCGCCGGTGCGGTTCACCGACCCCTCCCGCAAAGCGGTGTTGAACACCCGCCGGCTGCGCTGGAACGTGAAGGACAAGACGCTCAGCACGTCCGAGCCGTTCGACGGGGTCCTCGACAAGCTCGAGGTGGAGGGAGATGCCCTGGTCATTCAGCTCGCGAGCACAACGGTCACCATCCCCTCGGGCTGTCGCGTGCGCCAGCCCGGGGAGCGGTTGCGGGCCCGGGCGTGCCGCTGGAACTGGAGGACCCAGGCGATCGAGGCCCGGGGAGGGGTGCAGATCAACCAGGACGCCAACGAGGGGGTCACCCGCAGCGAACTGCTCAACGGCAAGCTGGGGCGCGACGGCCAGGCGGACTTCACGACTCCGGGGGGTCGGGTGCAGTCGCAGCTGAAGGTTCCTCCTCCCTCGGATCGACCTCGCCAGCCGGCTCCAGTGACCTTCTGAGCCGGCGGGACCAGCCTTCCGCCCAGAGCTCGTCGCTGCGGCTGAAACAGCGGGGTGACCAGCCGCCCAGCAGGAGCCAGCCCCCGGGGCCGATCGGTTGCACCAGCACGGCAGGCGTGCCCTCGGGCAGGCCCGCAAACTCCCCACGGCCGGGATAGAGCCGGAGGTTCACCAACGAGATCGCCTTGCCGGTCTCGCAAGCCCTCTCGCAGATGGGGCCGGGCCGGAAGCCCCCTGGGCCGAGCACCCCACGGCGCAGCAGCGTCTGGCCGTGCCAGTGGATCAGCACGCTGGCCGCCGGTGTGGCCACCAGCAGCATGTGGCTGCCCCAGGCCAGCTCCTCGGCCAGGGTGTCCGGCAGACCGGCCTGCAGCTCCAGCCCCTGCTCCCCTGCCAGCTCCACCCGAGCGGGGGCCAGCGGTGCGGCCCGGCTCCAGAGCACGGCCACGAGCATCAGGGCCACGGCCATCAGGCTGGCGAGGATGGCGGCCCGCTCCAGGGCCGGGGACAGGGTGTCGGCGCTCAGCTGGTTGAGCACGATCAGCGCCAGGCCGAGCAGTCCAGAACCAAGACAGAGGCGGGCCGGGTTCGGCAGGGCGGTCACGGAACGCCGGCGGCGAACGGGTCAACGCTGGCACACATCCCGACGCAAAACCGGTTGATCGCCGCTCGGCTTGCTGCAATGGAGAGCTTCAACCCCCCTGAGCCCATGGATGCCAGCAAGGCCTTTGCCGCGATCGCCCTGGCGGCCGTGGCCTGCGATGGGGCGCTCGGCCAGGAGGAAGCCCATGCCCTGCGCAGCCAGCTCGAGCATCGAACGCCCTATGCGGACCTCTCGGAGCGCCAGATGGGGGATCTGTTCGACGCCCTCCTGAGCGAGCTGCGGGCAAGGGGGATCGAGGCCCTCGTGGCGGCGGCGGTGCCGGCCCTCGATGGGGAACAGCGCGCCACGGCCCTGGCGGTGGCGGCCCAGCTCGTTCATGCCGACCGGGTCCTGGCAACCAGCGAGCGGGCCTTCCTGCAGGCCCTGAGTGCCCAGCTGGAGCTGCCAGGCGGTCAGGCGGATCAGATCATCGCGGCGATTCAGGCCCTGAACCGCGACAGCCTGGCCCGCTGACGGCAAACTGAGACCACCAGGCCCTGCCGCAACAGTCGTGCGTTCGCTGCTCCGATTTCTGGCCGTTCTCACGGTCTGCCTGCTCCCGGTTCTGCCGGTGCCGGTCGCTGGGGCGGTCGGGGTTCGGGACCTGCCGGCTCCGCCCCAGCAGGACCATGTGCTCGATGCCGCCTCCCTGTTCAGTCGCGCCACCACGGCCGAGCTGGAGAAGCGGCTGGCCGATCTCGGCACCGATCACATCGCGGCCCGGCTCGTCACCGTGCAGCGCCTCGACTACGGCCTCGACCTGGAGAGCCTCGGCCACCAACTGCTGGACTCCTGGGGCCCCGCTCCCGCGGGCGATGGGTCCCTGCTGCTGCTCATCGACGGCCAGACCAACACCGCCGCCGTGGTCGCCTCCACCGATCTGCTCGACCAGCTGCCGGCCCCCCTGCTGCGCAGCACGGCGGAGACCACCATGGCCGTGCCCCTGAGGCTGGGGGCCCGTCACCGGCAGGCCTCCCTCGATGCCCTCAACCGGCTTGAGACGGTGCTCGACGGCGGGGAGGACCCCGGCCCCCCGCAGGAGCCTGAAGAGCTTCCGGTTGTGAGCAACGTGCCCACCAGGGAGGAGACCGCCTCGGGAAACGGCCTGGTCTGGGTCGCCGTTCTGCTCGGGGCCGGCACGGTGGTACCGATGCTCACCTGGTGGGTCTTCTCACGCTGATCCCTGATGGCCCTGAGTGACTGGATGGGCACCTTCCGAAAGGCCCGCTCGATCGATCTCGACAACAACCTGGAGCGGGCCTACGAAGCGGCGCTGCTGATTCAGAGCCTGGAGCTGGAGTACTACAACGATCGGCCGGTCAGGCCCGAGCTCCAGCTCAGCCTGCCCAAGCCCGTCCAGGCCCAGATGCTGCGGCGCTTCCGCACCGCCCTCGAGATCTGCCGCACCGTGCTCGAGGATCTCGCCCCCCGGCGCCACGAGCTCGATGCCCAGGAGCAACGGCAGCTTCAGCTGATCGAATCCGTGGCAGCCCGCTACGCCCCCCGCGCCGCCCAGACGAGCCTGAGCCGCTCTCCCGAACTCCTGCCCCGCAGCCTGCTGGGCGCTCTGGAGCGGGTGCGCAGCCAACTGAACCCGGAAGCGGAGGCCAGCGTGGTGGCGGGCTTCCGGCGCCGCCGCGATTCCACCCTGGTGTCGCTGCGCATCCTGCTCCTGCTGGTGCTGGTGCCGCTGCTGATGCAACAGGCCAGCCGCACCTTTCTAATCTCCCCCCTGGTCGATCGGCTGGCGCCCGATGTGCCGTTCCTGAGCTACACGAAACCCCAGCTGGAAGAGGCCGCCGTCGAGAAGCTGAGGATCTACAAGGCCGAGATCGAATTCGACGCGCTGCTCAAGGGTGAGGATCTGCCCGATGCCGTGGCCATGCACAAGGCCCTGGCGGTTCGGGCTTCGGAACTCAAGGACGAGGCCGACGGCCAGAGCACCCGCGCGATCAAGAACGTGCTCTCCGATGTGGTCGGGTTCTTCGGCTTCATCCTGGTCTGCCTGTTCGGCCGGGAGGAGATCCGTGTGCTCAGGGCATTTCTGGATGAGATGATCTACGGCCTGAGCGACAGCGCCAAGGCATTCGCGATCATTCTGTTCACGGATATTTTCGTTGGATTCCACAGCCCAGAGGGCTGGACAGTACTGCTCGATGGTGTGGCCAACCACCTGGGTCTTCCCCAGCGGGAGAACTTCATCCTGCTGTTCATCGCCACCTTTCCAGTGATTCTTGCCACCATCTTCAAGTACTGGATCTTCCGCTATCTCAACCGGGTGTCTCCGTCCTCGGTGGCAACTCTGCGCAACATGAATGGAGGTGGCTGATCTCTCCCCGGCCACCCCGGCCCGGGCCCTGGCGCCCGGCCTGACCCTGGTGAGCGGACCCAGCCGCAGCGGCAAGAGCCGCTGGGCCGAACATCTGGCCAGCCGCTCGGGCCTGCCGGTGCTCTACCTGGCCACCGGACCGCTCCGGCCCGATGATTCCCACTGGCAGCAGAGGCTGGAGCGTCATCGCCGCCGTCGCCCCGCCAGTTGGGGCAGCTGGGAGGTGGGTGGAGCGCTGGCCGCGGGCCTGGGGCGGGCTCCGGCGGGACAGCTGCTGCTGATCGATTCCCTGGGCACCTGGGTGGCCCACCACCTCGAGCTCGACCAGCCGGCCTGGGATGAGCGACAGCAGGAACTGCTGAGCGCCCTCGGCTCGCTGAGCGCCCCCCGGCTGCTGGTCTGTGAGGAAACTGGCTGGGGCGTGGTGCCCCCCACCGCGGTGGGGGGCCGTTTCCGCGATCGGCTCGGCCGACTCCAGCAGACCCTCCATGGCCAGTGCGACGCCAGCTGGCTGGTGGTTCATGGCCGCGCCCTCGATCTGCTGGCCCTCAGCCAGCCGGTGCCGGAGGTCTGAACCATGCCCCGTCTGGTGCTGTATCAGCCGCAGATCCCGCCCAACACCGGCAACGTGGCCCGCACCTGTGCCGCCACCGGCACGGAACTGCACCTGATCGAGCCGCTGGGGTTCCGGATCGACGATCGCCAGCTGAAGCGGGCCGGTCTCGACTACTGGCCCTGGGTGCAGCTGACGGTCCATGGCGACGTCCCGGCCTTTCTGCAGGTGCGGCAGGGGAGAGGCGGCCGTCTGCTGGCCCTCAGCGCCCGGGCCGAGCGGCCCCACCATGCCTGCCGCTTCCGCGAGGACGACTGGCTGCTGCTGGGTCGCGAGAGCGACGGACTGCCGCCGGAGCTGATCGAGGCCGCCGATGGCAGCCTGAGGATCCCCATGGCGGGATCCATCCAGGCCGGTGGCGGCGTGCGCAGCCTGAATCTCTCGGTGGCGGCGGCGGTGGTGCTGTTCGAGGCGCTGCGTCAGCTGGAGACTGGGATCTGAGCCGCCGAACCGGGGGCCGAACCGGGGCTGACGCTCGCCAGGCTGCCCCCTCAGGCTTGTCTGGAACCGTTCAGACCGCTACCCTCGGCGCGGCCTGGGGATAGTGGCTTCTCCGCCAGGCATTGTCCGATGGGTGAATTACCGCATGAAGCCTTCGCATCTGATCCTGCCGCTGATGGGAACCATGCCGGTTCTCACCCTCGTGGCTGCCGGCGCCATTCCTGGCATCGCCGACTCCCGTGCTCCCGGCTTCGACGCGATGCCGGAGGGGCTCTTCGACGTGCAGCCCCCCGCTTCCCAACCGTCATCCCTGCTGGCCTCCCTGCCGCGACCCCAGGCCGACAAGGTGTGGGTCAAGGCCCGCTCCAGCATCAGCCTGGAGGATCTGGCCACCCAGCTGAAGATTCAGGAGTCTCCCCTGGCCGTCCTCAACGATGTGGACGAGGACCATGCCTTCACCGCAGGGGACTGGGTGGTGCTCCCGTCCCAGAAGGCCTCCCAGGCCAAACAGCTGACCGCCCTGGACACCAGTGAGCTGAGGCGCACGGCCCCGCTCAGCACACCGCCGCCGCTTGAATCCACCGGTGTGGCCCGCTACGGCGACAACCTTGAGAAGATCGCCCAGCGCTACGGCGTCAGCCTCCAGCAGCTGCTCCGCCTCAACCCCGGCCTGGAAGCGGCCCGGCTGGTGGCCGGAACCCAGATCCGCCTGGCCAACTCCGCCGCCGGTCGTCCACGCATGGTGCTGGGTCTCAACCCCGTGGGCAGCGGGGGTCTGAGCTGGCCCGAGCGTCCCACCTACCGGCCGGCTGGGGAGACCAACCCACCGGTTCCCGGCCGCACCTGGATCTGGCCCACCAAGGGCGTGTTCTCCTCCGGCTATGGCTGGCGCTGGGGTCGCATGCACAAGGGCATCGACATCGCCAACAACGTGGGCACCACCATCGTGGCCGCCCGGGAGGGACAGGTCAGTTTCGCCGGCTGGCATGACGGGGGCTACGGCTACCTGGTGGAGATCCGGCATCCGGACGGCAGCAAATCCCTCTACGCCCACAACAGCCGTCTGCTGGTGCGGGTGGGCCAACCCGTGGCCCAGGGGACAGCCATTGCCAGCATGGGAAGCACGGGCCGCAGCACCGGACCCCATCTTCATTTCGAGATCCATCCGCCTGGACGCGGTGCCGCCAATCCCTTGCAATTTCTCCCCGGCAGGGCCTGAATTCCATCCTTGCCAGGGCTGAGTCCCAGCCGCGAGACCGGAGCCCCGATCGTTTAAAGTCCTTACACCGCGGCTCGGTAGCTCAGCTGGTTAGAGCGTGGGATTCATAACCCCAAGGTCGGGAGTTCAAGTCTCCCCCGAGCCAT
>CAYGQY010000110.1:346-6005 GCA_964352195.1 uncultured bacterium | reverse complement strand
GCTGGGGTGGGCGGAGGCGCTGCGGGGACTGCATGGGCCCGCCGACCGCGACCAGCTTCTGGCCAGCCGCCACCGGCTCGTCTTCGATGAATTCCTGGTGCTGCAACTGGGGCTGCGCCAGCGGCGGCACCAACTGGCGCAGCGGCCGGCCCCGCCCCTGCGGCTGCCGGAGCGCCAGGAGAGCCTGGTGGGAGCCTTCCTGGACCTGCTGCCGTTTCCCCTCACCGGGGCCCAGCGACGGGTGCTGGCCGAGATCCGCGCCGATCTGGAGCGGGATCAGCCGATGGCCCGGCTGTTGCAGGGGGACGTCGGCAGCGGCAAGACCGTGGTGGCGATCGCCAGTCTGCTCGGGGCCATCGAGGCCGGCTGCCAGGGAGCCCTGATGGCCCCCACCGAAGTCCTCGCCGAGCAGCATGCCCGCAAGCTGGGCGCCTGGCTGCCGCAGCTCCATATCAGCAGCGCCCTGCTCACCGGATCCACGCCGGCGCGTCAGCGGCGGGAGCTGCTGCAGGACCTGGCCAACGGCCAGCTGCAACTGCTGGTGGGGACCCATGCCCTGCTGGAGGATCCGGTCCAGTTCGCCCGGCTCGCCCTGGTGGTGGTCGACGAGCAGCACCGGTTCGGGGTGCGCCAGCGGGATCGCCTGATGGGCAAGGGTCTGCAGCCCCACCTGCTCACGATGACGGCCACACCGATCCCCCGCACCCTGGCCCTCTCGGTGCACGGGGACCTGGAGGTGAGCCAGATCGATGAGCTGCCGCCGGGGCGCACGCCGATCCGCACCCGGCTGCTGCGCGGCGGTGAACGGCCCCAGGCCTATGCCCTGATCCGCGACCAGGTGGCGGCCGGTCAGCGCGCCTACGTGGTGCTGCCGTTGGTGGAGGAATCGGAGAAGCTGGATCTGCGTTCGGCCGTGGAGGTGCACCGGCAGCTGAGCGAGGAGATCTTCCCCGACCTGCGCGTCGGGCTGCTGCATGGCCGCCTGGCCGGCCCGGACAAACAGGAGATGATCCGGGGCTTTGCGGGGGGGAGCTGCGATGTGCTCGTCTCCACCACGGTGGTGGAGGTGGGCGTCGATGTGCCCGAAGCCAGCGTGATGGTGATCGAGCATGCGGAACGCTTCGGACTGGCCCAACTGCACCAATTGCGCGGTCGTGTGGGGCGCGGCGCGGCCGCCTCCCACTGCCTGCTGATCAACGACGGCCGCAACCCCCAGGCCCAGCAGCGGCTGGAGCTGCTGGTGCGCTCCTCCGATGGCTTCGAGATCGCCGAGATGGACCTGCAGCTCCGGGGACCCGGCCAGGTGCTGGGGACCCGCCAGTCGGGGCTGCCGGATCTGGCCCTGGCCAGCCTGAGCGACGATGGTGCCGTGCTGGAGCAGGCCCGCCGCGTGGCCGACGGGATCCTCGAACACGATCCCACCCTGCGGAAGCACCCCGGCCTCGAGCGGGCCCTGGCCAGGCAACACAGCCGCCGGGCGGAGGCGGCCCGCTTGAATTGACGCGCCAGCCAGGCGCCCCCCGCCAACGCCATGACCCGGCCCTGGACCACGATTCCGATCCACGACGACGGCGAACCGCTGATCCCCCTGCCGCCTGAGCTGCTGCGGCTGGAGCCCCATCCCTACCAGGCCTTGGGGGCGCCCTACGGGGAGACCGGCTCCCCGTTCCAGCTGCGGAGCGGCGTGGTGGCGCGTCTGCTGGAGGCCCAGCGGAATCTGCGGTGCCACCATCCCAGCTGGCGGCTGGCGATCTTCGACGCCTGGAGACCGGTGGGGGTGCAGGCCTACATGGTGCGCCATGCGATCCGGAGCACCTGCCTGGAGCGCGGCCTGGATCCCGACCGGACCGGTCCCGGCCACGACGCCGTCATCGCTGAAGTGGGGCGCTTCTGGGCCCCACCCAGTACCGATCCCGCCGCTCCACCCCCCCACAGCACAGGAGCGGCCGTGGATCTGACCCTGGCGGACTCCGATCGGGCGGCCCTGGAGATGGGGGGAGCCATTGACGCCATCGCCCCCGAATCCGAACCCGACCATTACGCCGGCTCAGCCGCCCCCGGAGCCCTCGGGGCGGGCCAGCCGGAGGGAGCCAGCCACTGGCACCGGCGACGCCTGCTGCTGCGGCAGGTGATGGAGGATGCCGGCTTCGCCCAGCATCCGAACGAATGGTGGCATTTCAGCCACGGCGACCAGCTCTGGGCCTGGCGGAGGAGACAGCCGCGGGCGCTCTACGGGGGCTGGGTTCCCGCCGGCGACTGACGGTCCTCCGGCCGCCCCGGCAGCGACATACGCTGCAACTCGTCCCAGATGCGCTCGGCCTCCTCGCGGGTCAGCAGATTGGCCTCGGCGCAGGTCTTCAGGCTGGCCTCCCCCATCTCCAACTGGATCTGCCGCAACCGGGCCAGCACGGCGGGGGGCTGGTCGGCGAACTGGAGCAGCTGCATCCGATAGGTCGAGAGCAGGTTGTCGGCCTGGCAGGTGTCGCCGTCGGGGCGATAGATCCTCACCGGCGCCTTCGGAGGGGGGGGCATGACCCGTCCCTGGGCGAACAGCCGGCCGGGCTGCAGCGGAACGCCCACCAGCCATCCTGCCGCCAGTAGCGGCAGGATGGCCCGCCGGAGGGCCCTCCAGGGGCGGGAGCGAAGCCCCATCATTCGGCCGGCAGGAGCGCCTGCACCGCCTCGCTGCCGAGAGCCGCCACGTAGTCGCCGAAGCTGCGGCGCCCCCCCGCCTCCTTCCAGCCCTGCAGCAGCGGCTCAAGGGTCACCTCCAGGCGCTCCAGGGGCATGCGCTCCAGGTAGGGCGCCGCCAGGCGGGAGAGATTCGGGGTGCCCCCCAGCCAGAGCTGATACTGATCCACCCCGCTGCCCACAAGGCCGATCTCGGCCATGTATGGACGGGCGCAGCCGTTCGGGCAGCCGGTCATGCGCACGAGCAGGGGACGCTCGATCTCCAGCCGGCGGAGCAGGCCCTCGAGGCGCTCGAGCACGGCCGGAAAAATCCGCTCGGACTCGGTGATCGCCAGTCCGCAGGTGGGCAGGGCGGGGCAGGCGATCCCGTGACGGGCCAGCCGCGGGGGTGACTCTGGAGCCGCGAAACCCAGGGCCTCGAGGTCGGCACGCACACTGCCCCGCTGGGCGGTGCCGATGTTGCAGAGCAGCAGATCCTGATTGGGGGTGAGGCGCACCTCCAGCTGGTAGGTCTCCACCACCCGGCGCAGTCCCCGTTTGCGTTCGCCCTCCAGGCGGCCGCAGAGCATGGGCAGGCCCACAAACCAGAGCCCCGGGCTCTGGCGATGCCAGCCCAGGTAGTCGTCGAGCCGGGAGGTGGGCTCGTTGCGCAGTCCCTGCAGCGGCGCGGGCAGGTAGCCGGCCAGTTCCTGCTTGAACCAGGCGAGGCCCCGATCGTGGATGAGATATTTCATCCGGGCATGGCGCCGCTGCTCCCGGTCGCCGTGGTCCCGCTGGAGCGCCGTGATGGCCTGGACCAGATCAAGGATGTGCTCGGCAGGCAGGTAGCCGAGGGGATCGGCGGTGCGCGCGAAGGTCGCGTCCTTGTTGTGGGTGCGACCCATGCCACCGCCCACATAGATGTTGCAGCCCCGCAGCCGCCCGGAGGGATCGGTGAAGGCCACCAAGCCGATGTCCTGGGTGAGCAGATCCACCGAGTTGTCCCCCGGCACCGTGACGGCCACCTTGAACTTGCGCGGCAGATAGGTGTCGCCGTAGAGGGGCTCATCGGGATTGCCGCTGTAGACGGCTCCCTGGCGGGAGCGGGAGCGGGCCCGCTTCACCGCCGGCGCCGGCTTGAAACGGTAGCTGTGATCCCCGTCGACCCAGAGATCAAGGTAGGACCCCTCGGCCGACTGGGGGGCGAGGAGGTCGGCAATCTGGTCGGCCAGGCGTCGGGCGGCCGGGTAGCCCCCCTTCTCGAACGGTGCCGCCGGCGCCATCACGTTCCGGTTGATGTCCCCACAGGCCGCCAGGGTGGAGCCCATCGAGCGCACGATCGTGCCGATCACCTCGCGCAGGTCGGCCTTGGCGATGCCGTGCATCTGGAACGCCTGCCGCGTGGTGATGCGCAGGGTGCCGTTGCCGAGTCGATCGGCCAGGTCATCCATGGCCAGGTAGAGGGGAACGGGAATGCGCCCGGCCGGGCTGCGCAGGCGCAGCATCATCTGCCAGTCCTTCTCCTCCCCCTTGCGGCGATGGTCCCGATCGTCCTGCTGGTAGCTGCCGTGAAACTTGAGGATCTGGACGGCGCCGTCGGTGAACGAGGGTTTCGCGTTGGTCAGTTCGGTGGCGAGGGGCTCCCTCAAATAGCCGCTGGCGGCCTTGAGACGTTCGTATTTGCTGGGAGGTCCGGACGGGCGAGCGGGATCGACGCCGGGGGCCTCGGGCTGGGCGATGGGATCCATCGCCGTGCGCCCCGAGCGGATCCTGGCCCCGCTCTCCGTGTCCGATCCCCTCCCATCGGAGGTCCCCGCCGACGGACGGTGGCGTTCGGGGGTGAGGGTCACGGGGAGAGCACCAGCATCCATCGAACGTAGCGAAGCGGAGTGGTCCGTTCAGGCTTCAATACAGTCACAGGCTGCTGAGTTCTGCCTGTGGCCACGTTTCTGCTGGAGATCGGCACCGAAGAGCTGCCAGCCCACTTCCTGCGGCAGGCCCTGCCGCAGCTCGAGCAGCAGGTGCGCCACGATCTGGGCGAGGCGCGGCTGGCCCACGGCCCGGTGCAGTCCTTCGGCACACCCCGCCGGCTCGCCGTCCTGGTCAGGGATCTGCCCCTCTGCCAGCCCGATCTGGAAGACGAGCGCAAGGGCCCCCCGGCCAGCCAGGCCTTCGCCGGCGGCCGAGCCACCCAGGCCGCGATCGGTTTTGCCGCCCGCTGTGGCGTGGAGCCCGACCAACTGGAGGTCCGGGACACGCCCCGGGGCCCGTTCGTCTTCGCCCGACAGCTGGAGCAGGGCCGCCCCAGCCAGGCCGTGCTGGCCGAGCGCATTCCGGCCTGGCTCTCCGCCCTGCAGGGACGCCGCTTCATGCGCTGGGGCGAGGGCGAGCGCCGCTTCAGCCGGCCGGTGCGCTGGCTCGTGGCCCTCCTCGACGATGCACTCGTGCCCCTGGCCCTGGAGGGCTGCGATCCGGCCATCCGCAGCGACCGCCTCAGCCGCGGCCATCGGCTTGACGGTCCCCCCGTGTCCCTGGCCAACGCCTCGGACTACGCCGAGGCCCTCGCCACCGCCGGGGTGATGGTGGACCGGGAGGAGCGGGGGCGCTGGATCCGCGAACGGGTGCTGGCGGCAGCGAGGTCCCTCGAAGCCAGACCCGACCTGCCCGACGACCTGTTCGAGGAACTGGTCGATCTGGTGGAAGCCCCATCCCTGATCGAGGGACAGGTGGAGACCCGCTTCCTCGCCCTGCCCCCCGAGGTGCTCCGCACAGTGATGCGGGCCCACCAGCGCTACGTGCCGCTGATCCGCTCCGAGGGAACCTCGGATCCCCTGGCTCTGGAGGCCACGGCCACGCTGCTGCCGCGCTTCCTCTGCATCGGCAACGGGCTGTTGACGGCAGAAGCCGCGGTGCGGCGGGGCAATGAGCGGGTGCTCAGGGCCCGGCTCTCCGACGCGGAATTCTTCCTGGCGGCCGATCGGGCCATGCC
>CAYGQY010000110.1:0-336 GCA_964352195.1 uncultured bacterium | reverse complement strand
CGACCGCACCTGCGTCGCGGGCGACTTCATCCTCTTCCCCGTCACCAGCGACAACGCCGACGCCGGCGGCGGCGAGGACCTGCGGGCGCTGCTGTCGTTCTCCTAGGCCGTGACCGATGGGGTTCATGGAGCGGCTGGCGCGGGTCACCTTCGCGGAGGGCCTGGGCAGCCTGCGGGACCGCAGCGACCGGCTCCACTGGCTCACGGGGCTGCTACTCGAGCGGCTCAACCTCGGCGGCGCGACCGCCGACGCCGCCCTGGGGGCTTCCCTCCTGTGCAAACACGATCTGGTCAGCCAGATGGTGGGGGAGTTCCCAGAGCTGCAGGGGGTGATGG
>CAYGQY010000109.1:0-6188 GCA_964352195.1 uncultured bacterium | reverse complement strand
CACCGGCGCGGCGAACAGGAAGCCCAGGGCGGTGGCCAGGGGGGCCCCGGCGGCCAGCAGGCGCCGGGCCACCGGCACGTTGCCGCATTCGCAGGCCGGCAGGGCGAACCCCATGGCGGCGCCGGTGAGCGGACCCAGCAGGGGGTGGGCCGGCAGGGCCCTCACCCAGCGGCCGCCCGGGCTCAGCCAGCGGGCGGCGGCGGAGATCAGCACGCCGATCAGTAGGAAGGGCATCGCCTCCACCAGCAGGGCCTGGAACAGGGCCCAGGCGGTGGCCCAACGGTCCAGGCTCAAGGCAATCGGGGCGGAGGAGCCGAGGCCTGGGTCCCGGCCGTGAACCAGGCCGGAGTGGCCGCATAGCAGGCGGCATTGCGCTCGTTTTCGCGCGCTTCCACCTTCCAGCAGCAGGCCCGTCCCCGCTCCCGCTCCCGCAGCAGCGTGTTGGCCCAGCCCCAGACCAGCTCGGCGCTGCTCTCCATGCCCACGTTGCCCATCACCCGGAGGTCCAGGGCGCCCCGGGCGTGGAGATCCTGCCAGTGCTCGAGCAGGGGGTCATCGGCATTGACCAGGAAAGTGTGATCGAACTGGGCGGCCAGCTGCCCCTCCAGGGACCGCAGGCTGGAAAAATCCACCACGAACCCGTTGTCGTCGAGCCGCAGGGCCTGGAACCAGCAGGTGAAGCTGCGGCTGTAGCCATGCACGAAACGGCAATGGCCCGGATGCCGCCACTGCCGGTGACAGCAGGGATAGCCGCCGAACTGTTTCGAGCTGGTGTGGGGGGGCGTGGGGGGGGAGGTCATCGGGATGGGCCAGGATCGCAGCTGCCGCTCAGCGCCAGCCCATGCAGGCATCATTCCAGCGTCCGGACGCGCTCATCGGGCGGCTGCGCTTCGATCAGGCCGGCCTGATTCCGGCCATCGCCCAGGACTGGCTCGATGGCGCCGTGCTGATGGTGGCCTGGATGAACGAGGAGGCGATCACGCGCACCCTCGCCAGTGGGGAGGTGCATTACTGGAGCCGCTCCCGGCGCGAGCTCTGGCACAAGGGGGCCACCAGCGGCCATGTGCAGCGGCTGCGCGGCCTGCGTTACGACTGCGATGCCGATGTGCTGCTGCTCACGATCGAGCAGGCCGGTGAGGTGGCCTGTCACACCGGAGCCCGCAGTTGCTTCTTCGGCACCGCCGCCGTGGCTACCGAGCCCGGGGTCCTGCCGCCACCGGCCGATGTCTGCACCGAGCTGGGCCGGCTGATCCGGGCACGCCGCGAGGTCCCCGAACCCGGCAGCTACACCAATCGGCTGCTGGAGGGCGGGGACAACCGCATCCTCAAGAAGATCGGCGAGGAGAGTGCCGAGTTCGTGATGGCCTGCAAGGACGACGATGCCGAGGCCATCGCCGCTGAAGCGGCCGATCTCCTCTACCACCTGCAGGTGGCCCTGGCCCACCACGGGGTCGACTGGCGACGGGTGCAGGAGGTGCTGGCGGAGCGGCGTGGCGCCCCCCGGCGCGCCTAGGGCCGGCCGACGCGGGGTGGCTTCGCTTCATGGGCCGGCCCATCCAGCCGGTCGGACTCATCCCCGCAGGGGAGTGCTCCGCAGTCCCGGAGCCCGAAGCGGGTGGGCTGGGCGTATAGCCAGCGCAAAGTGGCCCGGTCCCGTTCGCTCAGCTCCAGCACCGGGATGGCGCCTGGCACGGCGGCCAGGGCGTCGGCTGGATCGTCGCTGTGGCCCCAGAGACCGAAGGCATGGCCCAGTTCGTGGAGGGCGGTGGCCTGCAGGGCCTCCCGGCGCTGGTCCGGGCTCAGCAGCACCTCCACCCGGGGCTCCAGCCGCCACTGGCTCTGCCGCTCCACCTCCCGGAGGGTCAGCAGGGCCCGTCCATGGCTGGCTCGGCGTTGTCCCGAGGCCTCCAGCAGGGGCGGGCGGCGTCGGAAGAGCAGCACCTGGGCCCGCTCCGGATCAAGGACCCGCTCCAGGGACAGGTCCCGGTTCCAGGTGAGCAGGGCGGCCGTCACGGCGTCCAGCCAGCGCTCTTCCCAGCGGGCCGCCGGACCGCTCAGGCGGCCCGGCTCCACCCAGACACACCAGTGCCGCAGCAGGGGCCAGCCCGCGGGGGTCGTCTGAAGCTGGTGGCGGTAGTCCCCGCCGGCCGGTGCCGGTGCCGGTGCCGGGGGAGGCACGTCTTGTGCGCCATCGCTGGCGCTCCAGGACCGGCTGCGCTCGGCTGCGGGACAACGATCCCGGGGCGACGCAGCCCGCAGGGGGGTGGGCAGGGCCGCGCCGGCGGTAAGAAGGGCGCCCAGCAGGGCCCCGGCGCGGTGCAGCCGTTTCGGCCAGGGGAGTGTCATGGGGGGCGAGCGCACTGCTCAGGCTCAGCCGGGCAGCCCCACCCCGCGGGCCATCAGGGTGGCCAGCAGGGGAATCGAGGCGAATCCCACCAGCTCGATGTTGAGGATCCAGCGCAGCCGGCCGGCCAGGCCCTCACTCACCTGGGGCAGCTCTCCCTTGCGCAGGGGGATGGCCCAGAGGATGTAGGTGATCGTGGGGTAGAGCGACAGGGCCCCCACCGAGAGGTAGAGCCCCACCTTCCACCAGAACAGGGGGTTGAGGGTGTAGAAATCGCTGCCCTGGCCGTAGTGGAGCACCCGCAGGATCCCGCTCAGCAGCAGCAGGAGGGCGGCGATGCCGTACACGATGTCGGTGATCACCATCAAGGTGGCCTCCTGCCGTTCGGGATGGGCCTTCACCAGCCGCCGCTCCAGCACCAGGGCACCGAAGCAGAGCATGAAGCTCAGGTAATGCACGTAGGCCACCACAGCGGAAGGCACCACCCCAGTCGGGAAGACGAAAGCGATGGGGAGGCTGGCCAGGTGGGGCATCACTGCGGCGATCGGCGGAGCACGACCGTAGCGAGCGGCGGCGGTGACCGATGAGTAGAAATGCGGGTTGATCTGTTGCCGACAGACGATCGTGGCGATTCTGAATAACGAAGTAACACGGAAGTTGGAAGCCTTTCTTAGGGTTGATAAGGGTTCGAAAAAGCGCCGTAGCTTGTAACCAGCTGCTGTTCGGGGCCATGGTGAGTTCACTGAGCACTTTTCTGGGGGAGATCGGCCGCCACCAACTGCTGACGCCCTCCCAGGAACTCACCCTGGGCCGCAAGGTGCAGGCGATGATCGCCCTGAACGACCGGTGCAGCTTCGCCGGGGGGGAGGGTGAGGCCTGTGCTTACAGCGATGTCGAGCGGCGCGTCATCCGCCTCGGCGAACGGGCCAAGGATCAGATGATCACGGCGAATCTGCGGCTGGTGGTGAATCTGGCCAAGCGCTACCAGGGCAAGGGACTGGATCTGCTCGATCTGATCCAGGAGGGCACGATCGGTCTGGTCCGCGCCGTGGAGAAATACGACCCCACCCGCGGTCACCGCTTCAGCACCTACGCCTACTGGTGGATTCGTCAGGGACTCAACCGGGCGCTCTCCACCCAGAGCCGCACCATTCGCATCCCGGTGAATGTGAACGAGAAACTGACCCGTTTGCGCGCCACCAGGGCCAGGCTCCTTCAGCTCAATGGGGCGCCCGCCTCCGCTCCGGAGCTCGCTGCCGGACTGGGGATTCCCCTGGCGGAGGTGGAGGACCTCCTCGCCTGCGAGGTGCGCAGTGTCACTGTCAGCCTCCAGGGAGTTGTCAGATCCAAGGCGGATCCCTCCGAGCTGATCGATGTGCTGCCCAGCAACGAACTGCCCCCCCTGGAGCGCGCCGAACTGGCGGAGCGGCGGGATTCCGTCTGGAGGCTGCTCGATGGTGCCCAGCTCACGCCCCGGGAGCGGACGGTGGTGATGTTGCGCTTCGGCCTGGACGGCAGCCGGGAGTGGCGCACCCTGGCGGAGGTGGCGCGCCAGCTGGGCTGCAGCAGGGAGTACTGCCGTCAGGTGGTGCAGCGGGCCCTGCGCAAGCTGCGCAAGGCCGGTGTGCAGAGCGGGCTGGTGGAAGCCTGCTGAGGGGGTGGGGGATGCCGGCGGAAGGGAGGGATCTCCGCCCCCCCTGGCCAGCAACCCGTCCTTGCCGATCCCAGCTCGCTCTGAAGAAGATGGTTCATCCCGTCGCTCCCGGAAGAGCCATGGCCCCGACTGACGCCAGTTTCAGCACCAGCGCATCCGGTGAGCCCTCCGGTGGCAACGGATCCACCGTGGATGCGGAAGTGCTGGAGAGCACGGTGGTGGATGAAGGGGTGCTGCGGCGTCTGCTGCGGCGCGCCGGCCGGGCCATCGCCCTCCCTGCCCTGGAGTGCCTGGAGCTGCTGCTCGATGCCTCCACTCCCCCCCAGGTCCGGCTCACCATGCTGGCGGCGCTCACCTACCTGCTGCTGCCCCTGGATCTGATTCCCGATTTCATCCCAGCGGCGGGATTCAGCGACGACCTGGTGGCTCTCACGGCCCTGCTCGGTCTCACCGGCCGTCACCTCACCCCCGATGTCCGCGCCCGGGCCCGGCGCAAACTGGATCGCTGGTTTCCTCCCGGCCGTTGATGGCGCTTCTCACCTCAGTCGAACTGGAGGATCTGCAGAGCTTTGTCAAGGACTGGCTCCGCCACCAGGGCCGGACCCAGGCCGATCTGAGACGGGCCCTGCGGGCGGAATCGATCCGCATGCCCGTGCTGCTGGAGGCACTCCAGCACATCCATGACGAGCGGGGTCTGGTGGGGCTGGCCGAGCGCCTCTGCGGAATCGAGCAGCACTGGCACGAGGATCAGCCCGCACCGGAATGCGGCGAAGCGTCCGATGGCCTGGGCCAGCTGGATCTGCTGCTGGAGGCGATTCGCCGGGATGGAGAGCTCTAGGGGCATCCCCGCCGGACCCGGCAGCGGGCGCGACTGCAGCCGGTGGGCCCAGGCAGGCAGAGTGGCTGCAGCCGCAATCGCGTTCATGGCGCCCGATCTTCCCCCCTCCTCGGGGCCTCGGACCGGGAGAACGGTCCTCCGGGCCTGGCTCGGGCTCTGGGTCGCCCTGGCCGGCCTGGGTCTGGCCGGTTCCCCGCTGCGGGCCGAAAGTGAGAGTTACCTCCTGGGTCCTGGCAGCAACGTCGGTCCGGCCACCCGCATCAAGACGACCAACTGCCGCCCCGGCCCCGACGGTTCCATCACCTGCGACACCGTCATCGAGAACTCCCCGAGCGACACGCCCGCCAAGCCCAGCGTCACTCCCTTCGATAACTGATGCGAAGGCTGCTGGGCCTGTTCGACGACGGAGTGTTCCTTGAGCTGGTCGATCGGTTTGAGCGACTCCTGGCCAAGGTGCTCTCGCTCCTGCTCTGCGTGGTGCTGGTGGCGGCGACCCTGCAGCTGGTCGTCTCGGTGTTGTCGGAATTCTTCAACCCCTCCACCGGTTGGCTGGGCAACGATCTGATCCACATCCTGGGCGATGTGCTCACCGTGCTGATCGCCCTGGAGGTGCTGCAGAACATCACCGCCTACCTGCGGCACCATGTGGTCCAGATTGAGCTTGTGCTGCTCACGGCGCTCACCGCCGTGGCCCGGAAGGTGATCGTGCTGCCCCCGGGGGCCGAGAACAAGCCGATGCTGCTCCTGGGCCTCGGGGTCACGGTGGTGAGCCTCGCGGCGGGCTACTGGATGGTGCGGCAGGCCACCTTCAGCCTCAGGGGGCCCAGAACAGGGCGAGCCAGAGCGTTCCGGGAGCCGGATCGGTAGCCACCACCCGGTGCCGCCGGTGGGGCTCGATCAACAGCCAGTCGCCCGGCGACAGGTCTCGGGGCTCCGGTTCATCGGCGAAGAGCAGGCGGGCACTGCCGCGCAACAGCAGCACCCATTCCGCCTGGCTCTGGTCGTCCCAGCGGTCAGCCGGGGCTCCGTAGGCGCAGGAGTGGATGCGCTCCAGCCGCCACCCCTGCCGCTCGAGCAGAACCTCCACCCGCTCCTCCCCCTCCTGCGGGCAGGGGCTTTCCAGCAGGTTGGCCGGACCGCCGCCTGTGGGGGGCTCGGGCTCTCCCCAGCGCCTGCCGATCTCGAATCCGTTCCGCCGCGCCAGGGCCACCACGGCCGGATGGCTGGCGCAGCTGCGCAGGGAGCGGAGCAGCTCCGGATCGCGCTCGCTCAGGGCCACGAAGGCGTTGAGCTGGCGGACCTTCTCCAGAAACCGTTGCAGGTGCTCCTCGGCCATCGGGTCGGTGCCGCCG
>CAYGQY010000108.1:3220-6306 GCA_964352195.1 uncultured bacterium | reverse complement strand
CTCGATGACGCCGGCGCCATCACCGACGACACCCGCATCCGCGCCGCCCTGCCCACGATCAACGACCTCACCGAAAAAGGCGCCAGGGTGATCCTGGCGGCCCACTTCGGTCGGCCCAAGGGCCAGGTGAACGAGGCCATGCGCCTCACCCCGGTGGCGGCGCGCCTCGCCGAGCTGCTGGGCAAGCCGGTGCTGAAAACCGAGAGCTGCATCGGCCCCGACGCCGAGGCCAAGGTGGCCGCCATGGCCGATGGCGATGTGGTGCTGCTGGAGAACGTGCGCTTCTTCGCTGAGGAAGAAAAGAATGATCCTGGCTTCGCCGCCCAGCTCGCCGCCCTGGCCGATGTCTATGTGAACGACGCCTTCGGCGCCGCCCACCGGGCCCACGCCTCCACCGAGGGGGTCACCAAGGCCCTGAGCCCCAGCGTGGCCGGCCACCTGATGGAGAAGGAGCTGCAGTACCTGCAGGGCGCCATCGACGAGCCCAAGCGTCCCCTGGCGGCGATTGTGGGCGGCTCCAAGGTGAGCAGCAAGATCGGCGTGCTCGAGGCTCTGATCGACAAGTGCGACAAGGTGCTGATCGGCGGCGGCATGATCTTCACCTTCTACAAGGCCCGGGGCCTGGCGGTGGGCAAGAGTTTGGTGGAGGAGGACAAGCTCGAACTCGCCAAGGAGCTGGAGGCCAAGGCGGCCGCCAAGGGCGTGCAGCTGCTGCTGCCCACCGATGTGGTGCTGGCCGACGCCTTCGCCCCCGACGCCAACAGCCAGACCACCCCGATCGACGCCATTCCCGACGGCTGGATGGGCCTCGACATCGGTCCCGACGCCCTCAAGGCCTTCCAGGCGGCCCTGGCCGACTGCAAGACCGTGATCTGGAACGGCCCCATGGGCGTGTTCGAGTTCGACCAGTTCGCCGCCGGCACCAACGGCATCGCCCACACCCTGGCCGACCTCAGCGCCAAGGGCTGCTGCACGATCATCGGTGGCGGCGACTCCGTGGCCGCCGTGGAGAAGGTGGGCGTGGCCGAGAAGATGAGCCACATCTCCACCGGCGGTGGCGCCAGCCTGGAGCTGCTGGAGGGCAAGGTGCTGCCGGGGGTGGCTGCCCTTGACGAGGCCTGAGCGGATGCCCCGGCGGGCCCCGAACGGTGGCACCCCCTCAGCTAGCTGTCCTTGGCGCGGCGCTGGCCCTTCCGGCCCTCGGGGATGGGCAGCCCGAGCCGCTCGAAGACGGCGCGGGCCTCTTGGCGGTTCGCGTTGATCAGCTCGCGCCGGGCCTGACCTTCCTCCCTGCGGCAGAGCAGCAGGGCCTCGAGCTCGCGCGCGGCCCGGACACAGCGCTCACCCTTCTGAAGAATGGCCATCTGGCTGGTGTAGGTGCGCAGGGAGAGGTCGCGGCGGGCCCGGAACAGCTCCGCCTTCTGGGTTTCGCTGAGCTCGACAGGGGGACGGCGGGGGGCCGTGTCCGGCGCCGGACCGGTCTGGGCCTGCCCACCGCCCACCTGGAGCACCAGGGCCAGGGCGGCCGCCGCCGGTGGCAGCAGGACCCTCTGGATCATCGGGACAGTCGGCATGACTCAACGGTGGAGAGTATCCATGCTCGCCTGTCCAGGCGACGGAATCCCATCCGACGCCCCTCCAGAGATGACCGAATCTTGCCGAACGTCCTGGGGAGTCAGGGGGTGAGGGCCGCCCGATCGGCCACCACCCGCACCCGTTTGGTGGTGCTCACGATGCCCTTGGGGTGCACCAGCAGGACCGCCCAGGTCTGGCTGCCGGGGCTGAGAGGGGCCTGCACGGTCTTGAACAGGCCGCCGCCGCCCAGGGCGGCGAGTTCCAGGTCGGGGGTTTCCAGGGCGCTGATCTGGGACGGGGTGAGGGCGGCGATGCCGCCGGCCGCCACCTGACCATCGAGGGGGTCATCGAAGATCACATCCACGTCGTAGCGCTGGCCGGTGAGGACGGCATCGGGGATGAGGACGCTGATCGGCAGATCAACCTCACCGCTCCGCAGGGTGGTGGTCTCCCGGATCAGGTCCTGGCCATCGATCCGGTCGGACCGGCCGCTGAGCGCCAGCAGCTGTTCGGCATCGAGGCGATAGCGGAAGGGGCCCTCCTCCCGGGTGCCGACCACCGTGATGCGCACGGTGGACCGGCCATCTTTGAGGGTTTCGCCGGGGGTCACCTGCCAGCGGGCATCGGGGAAGCGGTCGCGAAGCAGCCCGTAGCGAGCCTCCAGATCGGAGGGATCGAGGCCCGGGCCGGCCACGACCAGGTTGCCCAGGCTGGCGGGATTCCCGCTGTTGAGGGCCGACTCCAGGCTCTGGAGCAGGGCCGGCGCGGGGGGCTCGGCCAGAGCGGCGGGAGCCGGGGAGAGAACGGGAGCTGCGGAGAGAACCGCCACCGTCAGCATCGCGGACAGGAACGGGCGGGTCAGCGGCATCGGGTGGGCCAGGGCTGTGCTTTTAAGTTAGGCCCGCCCTGGAGGCGCGCTCCGCGCGCCAGTGACGCCCCATGTCCCGGCTCCTGATCGCCGCCAGCGGCACCGGTGGCCATCTCTTCCCGGCCCTGGCTGTGGCGGAGGCCCTTCCCGAGTCCTGGTGCATCAGCTGGCTCGGTGTCCCCGACCGGCTGGAGCGGGATCTGGTGCCCAGCCGCTACCCCCTGCACACGATCCGGGCCGGAGGCCTGCACGGACCGGGATGGCGGAAGCTGTGCCAGCTGCTGCGCCTGATCGCCGCCAGCCGGGAGGTGCGGAGCCTGATCCGACGGGAGGGGATTGAGGTGGTGTTCAGCACCGGTGGCTACATCGCCGCACCGGCGATCCTGGCGGCCCGCTGGTGCGGCATTCCCGTGGTGCTGCACGAATCCAACGCCATCCCGGGCGGTGTGACCCGGCTGCTGGGTCGGCACTGCAGCCGGGTGGCGGTGGGCCTTCCCGAGGCGGCGCAGCGGCTGCCCCGCTGCCAGCCGCTGGTGACGGGAACCCCGGTGCGGTCCAGCTTTCTGGCGGAAGCGGCCCTGCCGGAATGGGTGCCCCCGGGGGAGGGTCCCCTGGTGCTGGTCATGGGCGGCAGCCAGGGGGC
>CAYGQY010000108.1:0-3210 GCA_964352195.1 uncultured bacterium | reverse complement strand
GGATGGTGCGCCCCCTGGTGCCCCGGCTGGTGGCGGCGGGGTGCCGGGTGGTCCACCTGAGTGGCTCCAACGATCCGGAGCTGGGCAGCCTGCAGCTGCCGGGCTACGCGGAGCGACCCTTCAGCGATGAGCTGCCGGGGCTGCTGCAGCATGCCGACCTGGCGATCAGCCGGGCCGGGGCCGGCAGCCTGAGCGAACTGGCGGTCTGCGGCACCCCCGCCCTGCTGGTTCCCTTTCCCCAGGCGGCTGACGCCCACCAGGACGCCAACGCGGCCGCGGCCGTGGCCGTCGGCGCCGCCGTCCTGCTCCGCCAGCGGGCGGCGGACGACCCCACCCTGGAGCGCACGCTCCGGGCCCTGCTGGGCCCGCGGCTGGGACGGAGCGAGGGGAGCAGCGATCCGCTGCTCGGCCTGCGGGCCGGCATGGGGCGGCTGGCGGAGCGGGAAGCCGACCGTCGCTTGGCCCAGCTGCTGGTGGAGCTCAGCGCGGCCTGAGCGGGACCGGGCCGCCCGGGGCGGGGGCCAGTTCCCGCTGCAGGGCCCCCAGCAGGCGGCGGTTCCCGCCGCGGTCCTGCAGGGCGATGCGCAGCCAGTGGTCACCGAGGCCCTCGAAGGAGCGGCAATCCCGCAGCAGCACCCGCCGGTTGCACTCCAGCCGCTCGCGCAGCTCGAGCAGGGGACCATCCCCGCGCACCAACAGAAAGTTGGCGGCCGAAGGCAGCGGCGTGAGCCCGGGCAGCTGGGCCAGGCGGGCCTGCAGCCAGGGCCCTTCCTTGGCGACCCAGCCCTGCACGCGCGCCTGCCAGCGCCGGTCTCCCACCACCGCCTGGCCCACCAGGGCGGCCAGGCCGTTCACCGGCCAGGGATCGCGCCAGCGGGCCCAGCGCCGCAGGCGCTCGGGAGCCGCCAGGGCATAGCCCAGCCGCAGCCCGGCGATCGCCAGCAACTTGGTGAGGCTGCGGATCACCACGAGCTGGGGATGGTCGCTCAGCAAGGGAATCAGGGAGTGGCTCTCGCCGCCGGGCACCAGGGGCAGGAAGGCCTCATCGAGGATCACCAGATCGAACCGCTGCAGCAGGGGTTCGAGCGAGGCGCGGCTCCACAGCTGCCCGGTGGGGTTGTGGGGGTTGGTGATCCAGATCACCCGGGCCGCGGTGCAGCTGGCGGGGAGTCCCGGGAAGGGAGCGGCCGTGGCAAGGGTGGCGGCGGGATCCAGCCGCAGGGGGAGACGGGCGCCGCCCCAGCAGGCCAGGGCCCTGGCATGGTCGGCGAAACCGGGGCTGGGCAGCACGGTGGCGCCCGCCGCGGCCGCGTCCCGGGCGGCCCAGGTGAACAGTTCGGCGGCGCCGTTGCCGGGCAGCACGGCGGCGGGATCGAGCCCGTGCCGGGCGGCGATCGCCTGCCGCAGCCGCAGCTGGTCGCGGTCGGGGTAGTCCCGCAGCGGAGAGGGCCGGCCGGCCGGAATGCACAGCACGCCCGCCAGCAGGCGCCGCACGGAGGCCGGGGGACCGAAGGGCACCAGGGAGGCGCTGGCGTCGAGCAGGCTGCCGGGCGGACAGCCCAGCCGCCGGGCCGTGGCCTCCAGGTTGCCGCCATGGCGGAACGCTTCCGCGACGCCCTGCTCGTCCCCTACCGGCCGCTCGGGCATGTCCATCGCCGTGGAACTCCTAGCCTGGGCACCCCTGTCGCCCAATGTGGACCAGCCAGCTTCACCGCAGCGGGTGGTGGATCGCATCAGCCAGGTGCTGCTCGGCAAGGAGCGCCAGGTGAAGCTGGCCGTGTGCTGCCTGCTGGCCCGGGGCCACCTGCTGATCGAAGACCTGCCGGGCCTGGGGAAGACCACCCTGGCCGAAGCCCTGGCCCGGGGCTTTGGGCTCGACTTCCGACGGGTGCACTTCACCAGCGATCTCCTGCCGGCCGACCTCACCGGCATCGGCGTGCTGGAGGCCGGCGGTGGCGGCTTCCGCTTCCAGCCCGGCCCGCTGTTCAGCCAGGTGCTCCTGGCCGACGAGATCAACCGGGCCAGCCCCCGCACCCAGAGCGCCCTGCTGGAGGCCATGGCCAGTGGCCGGGTGAGCGTGGACGGCACCAGCCACGAGCTGCCGCAGCCGTTCTGCGTGATCGCCACCCAGAACGGACTGGGCCAGACCGGTACCGCTCCCCTACCCGAATCCCAGCTGGATCGTTTCCTGATGCGGCTCAGCCTCGGCTTCCCCTCCCGGGAGTCGGAGCTGGCCCTGCTGGCGGGGCAGGGGCTGCGGCCCGCCGCCCTCGAACCCGTGCTCACCGCCGCTGATCTGCTGGACCTGCAGGCGCGGGTGGCCGGCCTCCACGCCGCTCCGGAGCTGCTGGCATATGTGCTGGATCTGGTCAGCCTCAGCCGGCAGAGCGGCTTCTGCCCCGCTCCCCTCTCGCCCCGGGCCGCCCAGGCCCTGCTGGCGGCGGCCCGGGCCTGGGCCCTGCTGGCTGGCCGCGACCACGTGATTCCGGCCGATGTGCAGGCGGTGCTGCCGGCGGTGGCGGAGCACCGTCTCGATGGTGGCCAGGGTGACGCCGGTGGCGGCGATCACGACCGTGGCGGGGGTGGCGACAACGGCCCTGGCGCAGGAGTCGGCACGGCGCAGGGGCACAGTGCCCGGCTGCTGGCCGGAGTCGATGGGCTCCGCTGAACTGTTCCGCGCCCAGCGGGGTCCGCGGCTGCGCCTCAGTCTGCGCCGGATCTTCATCCGGCCCACCGGTTTCGGCTGGCTGTGGCTGAGCGGCGCCGCCATGCTCCAGCTGGTGGGCCTCCAGCTGCAGAGCAACGGCGCCCTGCTGGTGTCATTTCTTCTGCTGGGTCTGTTCCTGCTGACGCTCCACCTCACCGCCTTCAACCTGCAGGGCCTCGAGCTCAGCTGCGGCGAGCCGGCGCCGGACTTCGCCGGCGGCAAGGTGTCCTATCCGGTCTGGGTCGTGAGCCGCTGCCGGCGGGTCCAGCTGGAGCTGGAGTTCCCGCGGGAGCGGCGCAGCTTCGGGCTGTTCCAGGGGGAGGGGGAGGCGCCCGGCCGGACGTTCCCCCCGGGGCGGCACCTGGTGGCGGTGCCCTGGACCCCGAGCCGGCGGGGGCTGCAGGGCCCCGGCCGGCTGCGGCTCCGCTCCAGCGCGCCGTTGGGGCTGCTGCGCTGCTGGAGCCTGTGGGATCCCACCATCCCCCAGCTGATCTACCCGGCCC
>CAYGQY010000107.1:0-6314 GCA_964352195.1 uncultured bacterium | reverse complement strand
GGGCTGGGGGTGGTGACCGTCGGATGCAGTCTCCTGGAGGGGACCGTTCCCATTCATCTCGGGCAGCATTATGTCGTTGGCGGGCTGGAAAAAACCTGTGCGATGCGGCATTTTCACCTGAAATGGAATTTCCCGCAACGCACCTGTGCGGGTTTCCAGGCGGTCATTCCGCCGGCCTGCCACCAGAACCATTCCCGGCCGTCTCAGGGGGGGTGCCAGGGGGAAGTCCCAGCTCGGGCTGATCGGGATCGCTCAGGTCGACGGACTGGACGGATCGGCCCTTCACCCGGGAGGGAAGCTGCTCGGACAGGTAGCGGAGCACATCCAGGCGGCGGTTGAGCTGCCCATCGGGGGGACCAAGCCTCACCTGGCCCAGGGAGGCGGTGACCAGCCAGAGGGTGCCGCCGGGCTCGAAGCGGATCTCCCGAAGCGGGCTGCCCAGGCTCTCGCTGCGGGCCAGGATCTGGGTGAGCGGAGCCCGGTGCCGCTCCTGCCAGCCCACGACGCGGACGGCGGGCTCGGGATTGCGGCCGCGCGTCCCGACCGACTGCTGGGAACGGCTGATCCAATTGCCCACCCGATCCACGTAGCCCTGTTCGACCCCCTCCGGAGTGCGACGCTCGGCTCGGGCCACCGCCTGCCGGTCCACCAGCTCGATGCGCAGCCGGGGGGGCAGCATCAGGCGCTCCACCTGGACCCGCTCAACGGGAAGCGCCTCGCCCAGCCGGGTGCGCAGCCCGCGGGGATCGATCTCCAGCAGCGGCACGGGAAACCGCAGCGCGGCCGCCTGGATGACCTGGTCACGACTGACGCGCTCGCTGCCGATCACCTCCACCTGGGAGGGCTGCCTCAGGCTCCAGCCCTGGCGGAGCAGCACAAACCCCAGTCCGGCGGCGGCGCCGGAGAGCAGCAGGAGCCGCCAGATGTTGCGGAGGAATTCCTGGCGGCGTTGCTGGCGGAGCTGACGCCGCCGCTCCACGCCGGGTGCCTGGGGAGCCGAGGTCACAGTTCGCAGCGGGAGCGTGCCATCAGCTCATCCATCCAGCGGCGGGCCCGGCCGGCGTCGGCGAAGGGGAGATCCTGCTGGGCGCCGGCCCCGACCAGCCTCAGCCGGCAACTGCCCTGGCTCTCCTCGGTGAGGGGCGCTTCGCCGGAGCCCAGGGCCAGGAGCTCCACCAGCTCAAGTTTGCTGATCACGAAGGTGCCCTGGGGCTTGAGCTGACCGGCCTCGAAGGTGCTCCAGGTGAGGATCCCCTCGCTCAGCCGGGCGGCCCCGCAGCCATCCAGCTTGGAGAGTTCCGATCCCCTGGCCCAGTCGGAGAACAGGCGCTGGCGGCGACGTTCCAGCCAACCGAGGGCCGTGAGCAGGACGAAGACCACCAGCAAGGGCAACCAGAGCAGGCCATGACTCATCCCCTCGGGTCCTCCACGAACGACGCTGCCGCCTTCCATTCTCCCGCGCTCTCCACCAACCGGTGCACCAGATCGTGGAGCGAAACGCCGCTGGCCTCCCAGAGCATCGGGTACATGCTCTGGGAGGTGAAGCCCGGCATGGTGTTGATCTCATTGAGCCAGAGTTCTCCGGCCGTCTCGTCGTAGAAGAAGTCGACCCGGGCGAGACCCTCGGCGGCCACGGCGTCGCAGGCCTGGATCGCCATCCGGCGCAGCCGTTCGCTGACGGCATCGCTCAAGCGAGCCGGAATCTCGGTGCGGCTGAGCCCGTCGGTGTACTTGGTCTCGTAGTCGTACCAGTCGGCCTCGAAACAGATCTCCCCCACCACCGAGGCCTGCAGCTGCCCCTGGCCCGGCGGACGGTCCGCCAGGACGGCGCATTCGAGTTCCCGGGCCCGCACGCCGCGCTCCACCACCAGCCGCGGGTCCAGGGCGGCCGCCTCCAGCAGACCCCTCCGCAGGGAGAGCCGATCCGTGGCCTTGCTGATCCCCACCGAGGACCCCATGTTGGCCGGTTTGACGAAACTGGGATACCCCAGTTCCCGTTCCAGACGGTCCAGCAGCCCTTCGGGATCGCGGCGCATCTCGCCGGCTCCGATCGCCGCGTACGGCACCTGCGGGAGACCGGCGGCCGCGAAGGCCGCCTTCATCGCCTGCTTGTCCATGGCCAGGGCGGAGCCGAGCACTCCGGAGCCCACGAACGGCACCTGCATCAGAGTGAACAGACCCTGAACCGTGCCGTCCTCCCCGTTCGGCCCGTGCAGAACCGGAAACCAGACCTCCACCTGCTCGGCGCCCGCAGGCCAGGCCTGGAAGCCGCCGGGACCGGGGGGTCCTCCGGGGGTGCCGCCCTGGAGATCGGCGGTCCCGGCGGGCCGTCTGCTGGCCAGCACCGACTCGGCCAGCTCGCCGGACCACCAGCGGCCGCGGCGATCGATGTAGAAGGGCAGAACCTGGTAGCGGCAGCCATTCTCTCCTTGCCGCAGAGCCCCCACCACGGTGACCGCCGAGCGGATCGAGACCGCATGCTCCCCGGAATCCCCCCCGAACACCAGGCCGAGACGACGGGGGGGCTTGGGCATCGGACGGGGCTGCGGGCGGAGCGGGCCAAACGTATCAGTGCTGCCCTTGCCGGAGAACGCCACTGAGGGAAAAGGCCCGCACCTGATCAATCCTGACGGTCACCAGATCGCCGGGCGCTGGGGGGACCCCGCCGTCGGCGTGGGCCGGAAAGAACGTGAGTCGGTTCGTGCGGGTGCGGCCCATCCACTGGGCCGGATCGCGTGGATTGATGCCCTCCACCAGCACCTCCAGGCAGCGGCCCAGGTAGCGCTCGCTGCGGCGCCGGGCCTCCCTCTCCACCAGGGCGTTGAGGCGCTGCAGCCGCTCCACCTTGACCGCCTCGGGCAACTGGTCCGCCCAGCCGGCGGCCGGGGTGTTGGGACGGGGGGAGTAGGCGGCGGTGTTGAGCTGATCGAAGCCGATCTCCTCGACCAGATCCAGGGTGGCCTGGAACTGGGCCTCGCTTTCGCCGGGGAAGCCCACGATGGCATCGGCGCTGATGGACGCATCGGGCATGCGCCGGCGGATGTGCTCGATGATCCGGCGATAGCGCGCCACCGTGTAGCCCCTCCCCATCGCCTTGAGCAGGGCGTCGTCGCCGCTCTGGAAGGGGATGTGGAAATGCTCGCAGACCTTGGGGAGGTCAGCGCAGGCCTCGATCAGCCGGTCGGTGAAGTAGCGGGGGTGGCTGGTGGCGAAGCGGATCCGCTCGATGCCCGCCACGTCGTGGACGTGGTGGAGGAGGTCGGTGAGGGTGTGCTCCCGGCGGCCCTCGGGGGTGATGCCCGGCAGATCGCGGCCGTAGGCGTCGATGTTCTGCCCCAGCAGGGTGATCTCCCGGAAGCCGCGGGCCGCCAGGGCCTCGATCTCCAGCCGGATCGCCCCGGGGGTTCGCGACTGCTCCTGCCCCCGCACCGCGGGTACCACGCAGTAGGTGCACCGCTCGTTGCAGCCGTAGATCACATTCACCCAGCCGCAGACGGCGCTGTCGCGGCGGGCGGTGGTGATGTCCTCGAGGATGTGGTGGGCCTCGGTGGCCACCACCTGCCGGCCGCTCGCCACCTGCTCCAGCAGGGTGGCGAGCCGGTTGGCGTGCTGGGGGCCCATCACCAGATCGAGCTCCGGCACGCGGCGCAGCAGACTCTCGCCCTCCTGCTGGGCCACACAGCCGGCCACCACCAAGGTGAGATGGGGGTTGCTGCGCTTGCGCCGGGCCTGGCGCCCCAGGTAGCTATAGACCTTCTGCTCCGCGTTATCGCGGATGGTGCAGGTGTTGAACAGGACCAGATCGGCCACGTGCTCGTCGGCGCCGGGGGCGTAGCCCATCTCCTCGAGGATGCCGGCCATCCGCTCGGAATCGGCCTTGTTCATCTGGCAGCCGAACGTGGTGATCCAGTAGCTGCGGCGGGACGGCGGGCCCGGCAGGGGGGGTGTGGCGGTCGCCGTTGTGGTGGTCGCTGTCATGGCGCCAGTTTCGGCCATGGCCGAGACTGGCGCCATGGAAGGGCGGCTTCGCCGGTTCTGGCTCACCAAGGCGGTGCCCCTGGCGATCAGCCGCGGCACCACCGCTCGGGTCGAGCGGCTCCTGGTGGAGATCACCCACAACGGCACCCTCGGGCGCGGGGAGACGGGCGGCTTCGAGACCGGCCATCGCGCCCACAGCACCGCCGCGGTGGCGGCGGAACTGCAGGAAGCCCTGGCGACCCTGGCGGCCACGGAACCGGGCCGGGAGGGCTTTGATCCCTGGAACCGCCAGGCGCTGGAGCCCCTGCTCGCGCCGCTCTCCCCCCCGGCCCGCTGCGGCCTCGATCTCGCCCTCCACGACTGGTGCGGCCAACGGCTGGGGCAGCCGCTCTGGCGGCTCTGGGGGCTGGATACGGACGCCTGTGCCCCCACCAGCGTCACCCTGGGGCTGGGATCGGTGGAGCAATCGCTGGAACGGCTGGCACTCTGGAGGACCCAGCTGGGGGCCACTCCCAGCCGCATCAAGCTGAAACTGGGCAGCCGGGATGGCGCCGACCATGACCGGGCGCTGGTGAGGGCCGTGGCGGCGGCGGTGGCGGAGCTGCCCGTCGCCGCCGGTGCGGGCGGCGCCCAGCTGCAGGTGGACGCCAATGGCGGCTGGGACCTGGCCACCGCCCGCGAGCTCATCCCCTGGCTGGCTGAGCAGGGCGTGACGCTGGTGGAGCAGCCGCTCCCGGCCCGGGCCGATCCAGAGGCCGACACCGCCGGATTCACCGCCCTCGACCTGCATTGCCCCATTCCCCTGGTGGCCGATGAGAGCTGCTGGGACCTCCACGATCTGCTGCGGCTGGCTCCCCATGTCGACGGGGTGAACATCAAGCTGCTCAAGAGCGGCGGGCTCAGCGAGGCCCTGCTGATGGCCCGCGCTGCCCAGCGGCTCGGGCTCGATCTCATGCTCGGCTGCTATTCCGACAGCGGTCTGTTGAACAGTGCCGCCGCCCAGCTGCTTCCGCTGGTGCGCTGGCCCGATCTGGACAGCCATCTGAACCTGATCGACGATCCCTTCCTCGGACCCGATCGACTGGGCGATCGGCTGCGCCCCTCCCCGCGGGCCGGCCTCGGCAGCGGCGAGGGGGGAACGGCCCCGGGACGGGCCCGTCCATGCTGAGGGCCGATGCGCCCGTCGTCCTGCTCCAGCATGGCGGCCTGAGCGGCCTCTCGGGCAAGACCGGCCTGGCGATGCTGCGGTACCGGCCTGGACCGATCGTGGCGGTGGTGGATCCGGAGCATCCGGGTGCGTCCCTCGAAGCGATCACCTCCATCCGACGCCCGGTGCCGGTGGTGGCGGATCTGGCCGCGGCGCTGCCGTTCGGCCCGGCCGTGGCGGTGATCGGGCTGGCCCCGTCGGGCGGTCGCCTGGGCGACCCGCTGCGCGCCGACTTGGTGGCCGCACTGAAGGCGGGTCTGAGCGTGGCGAATGGACTGCACAGCCGCCTGGGGGACGATCCCGAGCTGGCCGCCCTCTGCGGCGAGGGGCAATGGATCTGGGATCTGCGCCAGGAACCCCCGGGCCTTGAGGTGGCCTCCGGCCGCGCCGCCCACCTGCCTGGCGGGCGGATCCTGGCGGTGGGAACCGACATGGCGGTGGGCAAGATGAGCGCCTGTCTGGAGCTGGTCAGGGCGGCCGGACGCGCCGGTCTGCCGACCCGTTTCGTCGGCACCGGCCAGGCCGGCATCCTGATCAGCGGTCGCGGGGTCCCGCTCGATGCGGTGCGGGTGGACTTCGCCGCCGGGGCGGTGGAGCGGGCGGTGCTGGAGGCCGCTTCGGAAAGCCCCGGCGCCCTGATTCTCGTGGAGGGACAGGGCTCCCTCTGCCATCCGGGTTCCACGGCCACCCTGCCCCTGATCCGGGGCAGCCAGGCCACGGCCCTGCTGCTGGTGCACCGGGCACACCAGAGCCATGTCGAGAAGCATCCCGGGATACCGCTGCCGCCCCTCGAACGGCTGATCCCCGTGCTCGAAGGCCTCGCCGCCCTAGGGCGCCCCGGCTCCAGTCCCCCCCCACGGGTCGGGGCGGTGGCCCTGAACACGGCCCGCCTGGGGGAGGCGGAGGCGGAGGCGGCCTGCGCCGCGGTCACCGCCGCGACCGGGCTGGTGTGTGCCGATCCGGTGCGAAGCGGCCCAGCAGCCGATCGGCTGCTGGCGGCTCTGAGGGCGAGCGAGGGGACTCGAACCCCCGAATGGCGGCGCCACAAGCCGCTGCCTTAACCACTTGGCGACGCCCGCCATGGTCGGCGCCAATGTACCAAGTCGTGGGCGGCTCTCCAGGGCTGGAC
>CAYGQY010000106.1:0-6330 GCA_964352195.1 uncultured bacterium | reverse complement strand
CTCCCTCGTCTGCCCTGGCCCCCTCCCGCTGGGGGGCCCTCTTCCCGCAGCGTTGTCCCCTGATCGGGGTGATCCACCTGAGCCCCCTGCCGGGATCCCCCCTCTGGGCGGGGGATCTGCCGGCGGTGGAGGCCGCGGCGCTGGCCGATGCCCGCGCTTACCTCAGCGGGGGCGCCGATGGCCTCATTGTCGAGAACTTCGGGGACGTGCCCTTCTGGAGGGGGCCGGTGCCCCCGGAAACGGTGGCCGCCATGAGCCGGCTGGCCCTGGCGGTGGTGGCGGCGACGCCCCTGCCGGTGGGCATCAATGTGCTGCGCAACGATGCCCTCGCCGCCCTGGCGATCGCCCAGGCCAGCGGGGCCGGGTTCATCCGCGTCAATGTGCTCAGCGGCGCCACCGTCACCGACCAGGGGGTGATCGAGGGCGGTGCCGCCGAACTGCTGCGCCGCCGCCGCCTGATCGGGGCCGACGCGGTGGCGATTCTTGCCGACGTGCTGGTCAAGCACGGCGCTCCCCTGGCCCCCCTTTCCATGGCTGATGCGGTGGCCGATGTGCTCGAGCGGGGCGGGGCCGACGGCGTCATCGTGTCGGGATCCGGCACGGGCCGACCCACGGCGCCCCAGGATCTGGATGAGGCCGTCGGGGCGGCCGGGGGGGCGCCGGTCCTCATCGGCAGCGGAGCCACCCCGGCCCTGCTGGAGTCCCTGGGCCCCCGCTGCGCCGGAGTGATCGCGGGCACGGCCCTCAAGCACCTGGGTCGCATCCAGTCACCGGTGGAGGCCCAGCGGGTGGCCGCCTTGAAGCGGGTCCTGCCACAATCCTCCAACTGCGATCCTTCGCTGTGAGCACCACCCGCCTGAGCACCCGTCTGGGCAGCCGCCGCCGATCCGAGCCCGGCCGTCGCTGGGTGCGGATTCTGATGGCCGTGCTGGCCACGATCGGGGCGATCGACACCGGAGCGATCACCCTCAAGCGCTGGGGCCTGATCGGTCCGCTCAGCTGTCCAGGCGGAGCCGAGGGCTGCGACAAGGTGCTCAACAGCGTCTGGGGCAGCCTGTTCGGCCAGCCCCTCTCCCTGTTCGGCTTCCTCACCTACCTCGCCGTGCTGGCCCTGGCGGTGCTCCCGATCGTGCTGCGCAGCGATCCCCGCGGACCCCTCGTGGAGCGCAGCTGGTGGGCGCTCTTCCTGATCAGCGGCGGTATGGCCGTGTTCAGCCTGCTGCTGATGGGCTTGTTGATCGTCAAGATCCAGGCTTTCTGTTTCTTCTGCGTCCTCTCGGCCGTGCTGAGTGTGGCCCTGTTCGCCTTAACGTTGATCGGCTGGGACTGGGAGGATCGGGGGCAGCTTCTCTTCCGCGGGGTCCTGGTGACCCTGGTGGTGGGTCTGGTGGGTCTGGGCTGGGCCGCTTCGGTGGACCGTCCCGCCGTGCTCAGCACCCGCGGGGCCGCCCCTCCGGTGCTGGCGGCCAGCACCCCGGGCACCCTGGCTCTGGCCGAGCACCTCAGCGCCAGCGGGGCGGTGATGTACTCCGCCTACTGGTGTCCCCACTGCCATGAGCAGAAGGAGCTGTTCGGCAAGGAGGCCTCCGCCCGCCTCAAGGTGATCGAGTGCGCCGCCGATGGTCAGAACAGTCAGAAAGCCCTCTGTGATCAGAAGCGGATCGAGGGCTTCCCCACCTGGGAGATCAACGGCCAGCTCGACTCCGGCGTCAAATCGCTCGACACCCTGGCCCAGTTGAGCGGCTTCCAGGGCCAGCCCCCCTCCTGATCACCCCTCCCCCGTCAGCGGGATCGTGCCGATTGGTTCCCCCTGCCTCTGGAGGCTGTGGCGTCGCCAGAACGGCTGGGGGGCCGGAGCGTCGGTGCGGTAGTGACCGCCGCGGCTCTCCTGCCTGAACAGGGCCGCCTCCATGAGCAGGTCGGCGAGCAGCAGCAACTGGCGCAGCTCCTGCAGGGGTCGCAGTCGGGCCACAGGATCCGCCCCGAGCTGGAGCTGGTCCCCGGGCTGGAGCTCCAGGGCCGCCCGCAACAGGGGATCGGTCTCCAGCTCCCGGCGCTGGGGCCGCACGGCGCCGAGCGCTTCGCTCAGGCTGGCGCCCTGGCGCTCGACGCCGGCCACGCGCCAGCAGCGATGTCGCAGCTCCTCGATCCGCTCGGCGATCACGGTCCGGGACCCCTGGGCAGCGCCGGCTCCAGGGGTCAGCTGGCGCGTGGGGGTGCTCCCCGGGTCCGGGAGTGCCGCCCCCGGCGGCGGCAGGCTCAGGGTTCGCAGCTGGCGGGCGAAGACCAGGCACTCCATCAGGGAATTGCTCGCCAGACGGTTGGCCCCATGCACTCCGGTGCAGGCCACTTCGCCGATGGCGTAGAGGCCCGGCAGGGTTGTGGCGGCCGACAGATCCGTGCTCACGCCCCCCATCCAGTAGTGGGCTGCGGGGGCCACCGGGATCGGATCGCGGGTGGGTTCCAGGCCCAGCTCACGGCAGCGTCGCAGGATCGTCGGGAACTGGCGCTCCAGCCGCTGCCGCCCGACCGGGCGCAGATCCAGCCAGAGCTGCTCCACCCCCTGGTCCTGCATGGTCCGCACCAGGGCCCGGCTCACCTGATCGCGGGGAGCCAGATCGCCACCGGCCAGCTCGGCCACCGGGCTGCGGCCGGCGGCGTCGATCAGCCTTCCCCCTTCCCCCCGCACCGCTTCGGAAATGAGGAAATGGGGAGCCCCCGGCAGCATCAGCGCCGTGGGGTGGAACTGAACGAACTCCAGATCCCGGATGGCGGCACCGGCGCGCCAGGCCATCGCCACGCCGTCGCCGGTGGATTGGGCCGGGTTGGTGGTCTTCTCGAACAGGTGGCCGCCGCCGCCGCTGGCCAGGACCACGGCCCGGGCCCGCAACCAGCGCACCCGATCGCCCTCGAGCACCTGGAGCCCCCGACAGCGGCCGCCCTCCACCCAGAGTTGCAGGGCCATGGCCCCGATTCGCTGCTCCAGCCCCGGCCGCCGCAGCACCTGCCGTTCCAGGGTGTCCACCAGGGCGCCGCCGGTCCGGTCCTGGGCGTGCAGGACGCGCCGATGGCTGTGGGCCGCTTCGAGGGTGGTGCTGAGGGCTCCGGCTTCGCGATCGAAGGCCATGCCGAGATCCAGCAGGCGCCGCACGCACAGGGGTGCCTGGTGCACCAGCAGATCCACGGCGGCCGGATCGCAGAGGCCCGCCCCCGCCCTGAGGGTGTCGTCCCGGTGGCTGGCGTAGCTGTCGTCGGTGCGGGTCACCGCGGCGATGCCCCCCTGGGCCCAGCGGCTGGCCGACCGGGGGCCCCGTTCCTTGCTGAGCAGCAGCACCCCCAGCCCGGGGGGCAACTCCAGGCAGGCCATCAGGCCCGCGGCGCCTCCACCGACCACCACCACATCCCAGTTCGAGGCCAGGAGCGAGCCGGCTTCGGCCTCATCGGGCATGGATCCACCAAAAAAGCCGCCGGTGGGCCGACGGCTTTCGCCAGGGCTGGTCAGTGTAGGCGGTCAGCGGTACACGCCTGGATTGATCCGGTCATAGCCCTCATTGAGGGCTATGGAAGGGGCTGTGACGATGAAACTGTCTTTGTATTTCTCGAAGAGTTCCTTCTGACGATCTGTGAGATCGAGTGTCAGCACATCGTCTACAACTTGATAGGGCCCCCCCAGCACGATCTTGCCGGCCAAGGTGGGATACATGCCGGGGAACTGCTGAAAGCTGCGAACGGGGGAATTGTTGAGATCAACTTTGCCCTGCCGCTCGGCGATCTTCTCATCAGCCACGTTGCGGAGCTCCTCAGCCCCCGCGCCGGGAGGAACCAGAAGAGAGACGAGCAGACCTGCCACCAGCACGCCGCTCATCAACCAGGCAACCAGCCGTTTCATCGCAATGCTCCGTATCTGTGGATCGGTGTGGATTCGGTGTGGATGGCGGTTGGATGGACGCCCTGACTGAACCTTTGACGGGACCGGAACGTTTGACGGAACCGGACCCGGCCTGTCGGAATGGTCCTGAACGTCAGGAGGATCCCGAGCTGGATCGGCGCTGTCACGTTACAGGCGTGCAGGGGTGGTTCTGCCCGCTCCGCTCCAGGCTTTTGCAGTTCTTCAATCGGCCTGATTCAGATCAGGCCGCTGAGGTGAGGGCTCAGCAGAGCGGCGGCGACAAAGACCGCGTCCACCGCCAGCGTGGTGCCCAGAGCGGCCGCGGCCAGCCTGGCGCGCGGGCCTGATCGGGCCAGAAGCCGGGCGACGGCCATCAGCCCCGCCCCCAGGGCCAGCACCACCATCACCGACGTGGGCTGCATCACCTGCAGCGCCGCCTGTTGCAGCAGCACAGCGGCCTGATCGGCGGGAGCCTGGAGCACGGCCGGCCAGAGGGGCATCAGCCCGATCGCCGCCATGGCGCCGTCGGTGCAGGCTGTGCCGAGCAACGCGGCGAGGTAGAAGGCGGCCCCCAGGCCCCAGCGACCGCGAAGTCCGGCCAGGGCCAGGGGGAGGGCAAAGGCCTCGATCGGCAGATGCCAGCCGGGATGGAGGCGGAACCATCCCCAGAACAGGCAACCAGCGAGCCAGCTGCCGCTGAATCCCACCAGCAGGCTCCCCAGCGGCTGCCAGCGGAGCGGGGCGTGTTGCCCAAGCAGCACACCGACCGCCAGCAGGACGGCGGTGAACAGGGTCGCGCTGCTGGGATGCATACGCACCCAGGGGGCCTGCAGGAACACCGGACCCACCACGAGCAGGCCGGCCAGGAGGGGCAGGGTCCCGGAGTCCCCGGGGACGGCCCGGACCACCACGACGGCGCCCGGAAGGGCGACCTCAGGGGCGGATCGAACCAGCGGCGGGGCGGGGGGGCTGGTCGGGACCGCGATCACCTGCATGTATGAAGAAAGGTACGCAACCTTAAGGGATGCACGCCGGCGGGGTCGCGAGCCTGGAGCGCCCTCCTGGCCATAGGGTCACGGCGACGGAGCCTCGATCCCCCGCATGACCCCTGCCGTGCCTCCGGCCCCTGCCGGCCTTCTGGAAGCGTGCTGGCATGCCTTCGTGCTCGGGGTGGTCCAGGGTCTCACCGAGTTCCTGCCGATCAGCAGCACGGCCCACCTGAAGGTGGTGCCCGTGCTGCTGGGCTGGGGGGATCCCGGCGTGGCGGTCACCGCAGTACTCCAACTGGGCAGCATCGTCGCCGTTCTCCTGTACTTCCGCCACGACCTGGTCGCCGTGGGCACGGGCATGGCCAGGGCCTCACGCCAGGGCCAGTGGAGCGATCCCTCGGCTCGGCTGGGCCTGGCCATGGCGATCGGCACGCTGCCGATCGTTCTGGCCGGGCTGGGAATCAAGGTCTTCTGGCCGGCCTATGAGCAGTCGGCCCTGCGGGGGATCACCTCCATCGCGCTGGTGTCGATCGTGATGGCCCTGCTGCTGGCCGCCGCCGAGACGGTCGGCCGCCGCCGCCGGGCTCTGCCCGCCGTACGGCCCCGTGACGGGCTGTTGGTGGGCCTGGCCCAGGCTCTTGCCCTGGTCCCGGGCGTGTCCCGCTCCGGCAGCACCCTCACCGCCGCCCTCTTCGATGGCTGGCAGCGGGCCGCCGCCGCCCGCTTCTCCTTCCTGCTCGGTATCCCGGCGATCACGCTGGCGGGCCTGGTGGAGCTCAAGTCGGCCTTCGGGGCCGGGGCGAGCCTGGCGCCGGTTCCCCTGTCGGTGGGCATCCTTGCCGCGGCGGTGGTGTCCTGGCTGGCGATCGCCTGGCTGCTGCGCTTTCTGCAGAACCACAGCACCTGGGTGTTCGTGGGCTATCGGCTGATCTTCGGCCTGCTGCTGCTGCTCTGGGTCTGGCGGAACGGGACGGCCTGAGGTCCCAGACTGTTATCAACCGTTCGGACCCGCCGTGTGGCATGAACCCTCCACCGGCCTCCCCCTGGCCAGCGGCGAGGCCTCGCGTCAGCCCCAGCCGGCGGTGGTGGCCAGCGTGGAGCCGGGTTCGATCGGAGAGGAGCTCGGCTTCCAGCCCGGGGATCGGCTGATCAGTGTCAACGGCGTGCGGCCGAGGGATCTGGTGGATCTGCAGGTGCTGGTGGGGGAGGAGGATCTCTCCCTGGTGGTGGAGGATTCCGACGGAACCCTGCATCACCTGGCGCTCGAAAAGGAACCTGATGACGGCCTGGGGCTGGGTTTCACCGAGGCGATCTTCGATGGTCTGCGCCAGTGCAACAACCACTGCGCCTTCTGTTTCATCGATCAGCAGCCGCCCGGTCGTCGCGGCAGCCTCTATCTCAAGGACGACGACTACCGGCTGAGCTTCCTCTACGGCTCCTACCTCACCCTCA
>CAYGQY010000105.1:0-6331 GCA_964352195.1 uncultured bacterium | reverse complement strand
GCCAGCGCCAGCGGCAGCCTGGCCAGGGCACTGCGCCTGCTTGGCCAGTTGAACAAGGACCCGTCCCCGGTGCTGGTGCGCCACCAGGCCGACTGGGTGATGGGCTGGCTGTTGCGGGACTGGCGCTGGGGGGAGGAGGGCAACAATCTGCGGCTCGGCTGGGATCTGCTGGAGCGCCGTTGGACCGGCTCCATCGCCAGCCAGCCCTGGAGCAGCGCCCTGCCTGAGGTCGTCGCCAGTGGGCAAGCGCTGGGCCGGATCCATCCGGCCGCCGCCACCATCCTGGGGCTCTCCCCATCCTGTGTGGTAGTGGCCGGCAGCACCGACTCCAATGCCGCCGTGCTGGCCGCTGAGCCGGCCCCGGAGGAAGGGCTGGCCGTGCTCGGCACCACGCTGGTGCTCAAACAGTTCGTCGAGGCCCCTATCCAGGCGGCGGGAGTGAGCTGCCACCGGCTCGATGGCCGCTGGCTGATCGGCGGGGCCTCCAATGCCGGCGGCGGGGTGCTGCGTCGCTTCTTCAGCGACGACGAACTTCGCCGCCTGAGCCGCCAGATCGACCCCAGCCGGCCCAGCGGGTTGGCGCTGCGCCCGTTGCCGGGTCCGGGGGAACGGTTCCCGATCGACGATCCCGAGCTGGAGCCCATCCTCGGCCCCAGGCCGGTGAGTGACGCCCTCTTTCTGCAGGCCCTGCTGGAGGGCCTGGCCGCGATCGAGGCCCGGGGCTGGCAGCGGCTGCGGCAGCTGGGCGCCCCCGGGATCCGGGGGGTGCTCAGCGTGGGCGGTGGGGCCCGCAATCCCCAGTGGCGGCACCTGCGTCAGCAGGCGATCGGCCTGCCCGTGCGGAATCGCCCCGGGCGGTCCCCCGCCCTCGGCGCCGCCCGGCTGGCCCTGCGGGGCCTGGCGCGGGACGGACTCGAGCCGAGGATGGGGAGGCACTGATCCACCGCTCCCTCCCGGCATGAACGAACGCCTCCGCACCAGCCTGTCCATGGCCCTGTTCGCGATCCTGGCCGGCTACGTCGCCTACAGCGGAGTTCGCCTGGCGCTCCTGCTCTGGCAACGCTTCGGGGGGCTCTGAGCTCCGGCACCGTGCCGAGCCGGCAGACTGGCCGGACGACACTTTCGGAACCATGGCTGCCGATCCCCTCACCGATTCCGTCAGCGCGCGGATCTGCCAGCACATGAACAACGACCACGCGGAAGCCGTGCTGGCCTACGCCCGTCATTACGGCGGCCTACGGGCCGCCGCAGAGGCCCGGATGCTGAAGGTTCGTCCCGAGGCCATGGAGCTCGAGGTGGATGGCACCTGGGTGTCAGTGGCCTTCGATCACACCCTCAGCGACAGCGAAGATGCACACCGCACCCTGGTGGCCATGCTCCGTGCCCTCCCCCGGACCTGATCGCCCCCGCACGGCGTAGCTGCTGGGAACCCTGGAGGGGACCCACGTTCTCGGCCGGGAGGCCGCGCCACCATGGTTCACGGCCTGCTGCGGGGCTGCCTGGAGCTGGTGACCGTCGCCAGCTGCGGGCTCTGCCGCCGCCCCCTGCAGAACGGTGACTCGGGCCGGCGGCCCTGCCGCCACTGCCGCCAGCGGCTGGAGCTGCCCCCGGCCGGGCTGCAGGGCTGGGCACCCCTGCCGTGGTGGGCCCTGGGCTGGTACGGCGGCAGCCTGCGTGCGCTGCTGCTCCACCAGCGGCGGTCTCCCGACCCCGGCCGCCTCCAGGTGCTGGCGAGGGCCCTGCGGGACACCCTGCCCGTCAGCCTGGAGGGTCTGCCCAGTTCGACGCTCAGCGTGGTGGCCATCCCCAGCTGGAAACGGCGGGGGAACCCCCTGCCCGAGCTGATCGGCGCGGGGCTGGGGCTGCGCCGGGCCGATCCGCTGCGGCGCAGCCGGCCCACCCTCGGGCAGCACCACCTCAACCGGCGGCTGCGGGCCCTCAACCAGCTGGACGCCTTCACGACCGGCGGCGGATCGAGGGCCCCGGCGGCAATCAGGCTCTCGCCGCCCCTGCTTCTCGTGGATGACATCCTCACCACCGGAGCCACCGCGGCGGCGGCGGCCGAGGCGCTTCAGCGGGGTGGCTACCGGGTGGCCGGCCTGCTCTGCCTGGCAAGGACCCCACCGAGCCGGTGATCTAAGATCCGCGGGTGCTGCCAAGCGGCCAGCCGGGATAGCTCAGTTGGTAGAGCAGGCGACTGAAAATCGCCGTGTCCCCAGTTCAAATCTGGGTCCTGGCATTGTCTCCCAGCCGGCGGGTGGCCGGAAGCGAGAGGCGCCCCCCGCCGCCGGGCCGGGCCGGGGGCCAGCCCACGTTCCGCCAGACGGTCCGTCTTTATGCCCCCCATGCGAACTCCTCCTGAACGTCCAGCCGACCAGCAGTTCAACAACGCCGACAGCTACGGCATGGCGTTCGAGACGGCCTGGGGGAGGCTCAGCAGCTCCCGGGCCGGCCACGACCTGAGCCGGGAGGTCCGCCTGGAGAGCGTACTGAGCGAGCTGAGCGACCATCCCTTTGCGGTCCGGCAGCCCGAACTGGTCCGACAGGTGGCGGAGTTCCGACTGCGGCTGCTCCGCTGCTGAGCCTTCCCCTGGCCCATGGGCCAGACCCATAGGATCGCCCCATGAGCAGCTCCCTGTGCCGCCTGGTCCGGATGTTGAGCGCTGGCTTCAGCAACCAGAATCAGGCTTTCGAGAATCCGCCGATCTTCGCCCACATCCTGGTGCGGTTCCGTCCGCTGCCCCAGCTGGAGCCCGGCTCGATGCTGCTGGAGCAGTGGTATGCCTTCGCCCCGGGGCAGCCCTACCGGATCCGGGTGCTGCGCGCCGAAGCCTCCGGATCAGACGGCCTGCGGATCCACAACCAGGCCCTCACGCAGGATCGGCGCTTCTGGGGAGCGAGCGAGGATCCCGAGCGCATGGCCCTCATTCAGCCCCACGACCTGCGCCCCCTGGAGGGGTGCACCTACGTGGTTCAGGAGCGGGGCGAGGGCTTCGTGGGGGAGGTGGAGCCTGGCTGCCGCTGCCTCGTGGAGCGCAAGGGGGCCACGGCCTACCTGGTTAGCAGCTTCGAGCTGAATGGTCAGGGCATGCGGACCATCGATCGCGGCCACGACCCCATCACCCACACTCCGCTGTGGGGATCGGTGGGAGGGCCCTTCGAATTCCAGCGCACCGAGGATTTCTCAGCGGAGATTCCGGAGCCGTGGCTCCGCAGCTGGCACTGAGGACGGATCACAGATCCGCAACAGTGCGACACGAAAGGTGACCCTGTGAAGGAGTGTGAGAGCTTTGAACAATAGGCGATTGTGCTCAAATGTGATGACTAGGTTCAGGCCCTTGCCGAGCGTCTCCATGCCCCTGCCCCTCCTGGACACCAAACCGCTGGCTCAGAATGCCCGCGTCCGCAGCTTCGCCGTCGGCAGCGAGGAAGATCCTCGCCGCACCCCTGAAGGCCTGCGCCGCAGCCCCCAGGCCATGGATGAGCTGATTGAGCGCGCCTATCGCCAGATCTATTTCCACGCCTTCAAGGCCGATCGCGACGCCGCTCTGGAGTCCCAGTTGCGCCGTGGCCAGATCAGCGTGCGCCAGTTCATCCGCGGTCTGCTGCTCTCCAGCAAGTTCCGCAGCGATTTCTATCGCTGCAACAGCAATTACGCGCTGGTGGAGCAGATTGTCGGTCGCGTTCTCGGCCGTGCCGTACACGGGGATCGCGAACGGATCGCCTGGTCGATCCTGATCGCCGAGCAGGGTCTGGAGGGTCTGGTGGATGCCCTGCTGGAATCCCAGGAGTATCTCGATTGCTTCGGGGAGGACGAAGTCCCCTACCAGCGTTCCCGGGTGCTCGCCGGCCACGGCGTCGGGGAACGTCCCTTCAACCAGCAGGCCCCTCGCTACGCGGCCTACTGGCGCGACATCTCCGCACGACGCGCCCCGGCCGCCCCCTACACGGGCAGCCGAAGCCTGGAGAGCGGACGCCTCTCCCCCACCTGGGTGGGCGGGCAGCCGCCGGAACTGGCCCGCAAAGCCTGGCTTGTGCTGGCCGGTGTGGGGGCCCTGGAGGTGGTGCGGGTGTTGCTCACCACGGTGGGGGCGATGCTGCACACCGGGGCTGCCGGCTGAGTCCCCCTCCTCAGGCGATCAGCTCATCCATGAACGGCTGTTCCCCTTCGTCGGGGAACGGCTCCTGGGACATCGGCTCCCCACTGCCGGCAACCCAGAACCCTGACTCCGATGGCTCAGCTCCATGGAACGGAGCCCGGCCCCGGTCCTCCGGCACCATCCTGGGGCCAGGCTCTAGGAGACCCTCGAGATGGGCGATCCTCGCTTCGGTCTGCTCCAGGAGATCCACCACGGCCGCCGAGCCATCGGCGGCATCCCGGCTGCGTCCCTCCACGCTGCGGAGCTGATCTTCACAGCGCACCACCCGCTCCTCCATGTCGAGCAGCCTCACGGTCAGCGTTTCACTCAGCTCACTGAGGGCTCGCAGCTGAAGCGTCAGACGCTGGGACCAGAGATCAGCCTCGGATACCGAGATCATGGTCTGTGCAGTGACCGTGCAGATCGGATGGTATCGGAGCTGCACCATCACGCCAGGCCTGGGGTTTGTAACGATTCCGAAAACCGACGCTGAGAGTGGTACAGCCCCCATAGGATCCAGCGGCAGACAGCATCTTGGGGCCCTTCCTGGCCTGTGCATCCCACAGCCCGACGTGCCCTTCGTCTCTTCTCTCTTCCCGGCCCGCACGCCCATGACACTCGTCAACGCTGCCTACCTGGGCATCGACCGCTACGCGAATGATCGCAACAAGGACAACTGGTCGAACGCCACCGAAGCCGATACCGCCGGCCTGATCCGTGCCGTCTATCAGCAGGTGCTTGGCTATCAGTACGTCATGAAGAGCGAGCGGCTCGACGGTCCTGAGTCCCTATTTCGTCGCGGCTACCTCAGCGTCCGCGAATTCGTGCGCCAGGTGGCCAAGAGCAGCCTGTACCGCCAGCGCTTCTTCGAAAACTGCAACCCTTACCGCTTCATCGAGCTGAACTTCAAGCACCTGCTCGGTCGGGCTCCGCAGAACAAGGCGGAAATGCTCCACCATTTCACCATCCTCCAGAACGACGGTTACGACGCCGAAATCGATTCCTACATCGATTCTGCCGAGTATCAGAACCGCTTCGGTGAGGAGCAGATCCCCTACATGCATGGCTGGAACTACTCGGTGGGTCAGCAGGGGCTTCAATTCTCCTACCTGCTCCAGCTCACCCGAGGTGTTTCCGCCTCTGTCAAGGGCGACATCACCAAAACCCAGTCCCGCCTCAATCCAGCTGTCCACAAGGAAGCCCCCCTTCCGGTGGTCAGCCCCAACGCCAAGGGCTCGGCCTTCCGCAGTGTCGAATCCGATGGGGTGACCCGCATGGGCGTGGGGGCAGGTGAACTGGGCCGCACTTTCCGCGTTGAAATCTCCGGATTCAACAACTACAGGCTGCACAAGCGCAGCAATCGTGTCCGATTCATCCCGTTCGACAAATTGCTGGAAGCGCAGCAACAGATCCAGCGGGAAGGCGGTCGCATCGCCAGCATCAGTCCGGTCAACTGAGTTCACTCCCCACACCCCTTCGCCCTAACAGCCATGAAGGTTTCCGCAGGCACCCGCGGCAGCAGCTTCAGCAGCAACCGTCAGGTCACCATCACCGTGACCGGTCTCGCGAACAATTCCTATGTTCGCAGTTCAGACTGCGTCATGCAGGTTCCCTATACCCGTATGAATGAAACCATGCAATTGGTGAACCGCCTTGGGGGCACCATCACGGCAGTGAACGTGAGTGGCAGCGGCGACGCTTGATCTCCTCCGGCAGGCATTCCTTTCCTGCCTCTGCCCTCCTCTCCAGGGGGGCTTTTTCATGGTCTTGAACCCAGCCGGGATTCGGATGCAGCCCGGCGGCCGGGTCCGCGACGAGGACACACCTGACCAGATTTTCAGTTCATTGTGTTACACAACTCAGAACCCGGCTGGCCGGGCGCCCGGCCACGGGGCGCAGCCCCAACTGAGAGGCTTTGCGGCGCAGGGGACTTGCCAAACGGGTGACCGTTTGTTAAGCATCGCTCATCAGTCCGATGCGGGGTCCAACAATACCTAGGTCCAGTCGGGATCCGTTCTGGCTGTGACCGGTCACGCCGGCCCACACCAGGCAGCCCTGAACCGGTACAGGAAAGCGCCTTCGGCGCCTTCATCTTGGAACACCCAACTCCCGACCCCACCCGTCGAGAACAGGAGCTTTTTTTACATGTTCGACGCCTTCACCAAGGTCGTTGCTCAGGCTGATGCCCGCGG
>CAYGQY010000104.1:0-6372 GCA_964352195.1 uncultured bacterium | reverse complement strand
GTTCCCGCCTCCCAGCTGGCCCTGTTGCGGGAGCGACGCTCAGAAGATGGCCCGGCGTGGCATCCGCCGGATACACCAGGCTCACCCGCACCCGGTTGTTGACCCCGGGCCTGAGGTTGAGTTGGGTCAGGGCGTGGCTTTCCCCCGAGCGCATGCCCAGGTGCACCTCCCCGTATCCCTCGTCTGTTTCGATGCCGATCGACCCCCGGAAGGCCACGAACTGACGCCCATTGGGGGTGGGGTGACTGAGCACCAGCTCGTGGGGACCACTGCCCTTGAGGTTGAGATCCACATCGAACCGGACCCCATAGGTGCCCACGTTGTCGAGGGAGGAATCGATCATCCGGCTGGCCAGGGCATTCACCTGGACCTCCCGGGTTCCGAAGGTGTGGCGGTTCGTGCTGGTGAGCGGCACGTGAAGCGGGCTCTGGGTCAGATCGTGGCTGAGGCTCGCCTGGTAGGCGTCGCCGAGGGCCACGCCCCCCACCCGGGAGAAGACCTGACGATTCTGGATCTTCGGGAGCATGGCCAGATAGATCCGTCCCGGCGCCAGCAGACCCTGATCCAGCACCGCCAGCAGATCGGCGTTGCTGCGGGGGTCTTCCGCCGCCACCACCGCCATCTGGAAGGGACCGTCGCTCCGGCCCTTGATCAGGCCATTGGCGATGCCCCGCGCCGGCAGTTTCGTATGAAACAGAACGGAGCGGCTGTAGGGAGGAATGGTGAAGGTGTCGGGCAGGCGCCCGTCAAGCTGGCGGCGCAGCATGATCACGGCGGTGGCATCTCCGGGTCCGGTGTTCCAGGGCCTCGGTCCCAGGGGTTTGACCCCCATCAGGTGGTTGGCGAGATAGGGGGCTTCGAAACTGTTGCGGACAGCGCCCTGCTCGAGCTCGAGGGTGACCGGCCGTGGCCCCGGATTGATCACGATGGTGGCCAGGGTCAGCTGGCCGCGCACCAACCCGTAACCCAGCCGGGTGGCGTCTTCGGGGTAGTACTTGTGGTGCATGTGCAGACCGAACTCACCGTCGAAGGTGAAGGCGGCATTGGGAAGGGACTGGCCCGTTTCCCTGGCGATGGCGCTGCCGGGGGCTGTGTTCACCAGAATTCCCGGCCCGAACACTTCCTCCGGTTGGTTGGAATGGAGCACCGGCACGGTGTTGAAGACACCCTGGAGGGGTCTCGCCGACTGTCCCGCCATCAGCGGCACGTAGGCCCAGGCGGCCGGAGCATCCAGAGCAGCGGCACCCAGCACGGTCAGCACGATCATTTGCGTGAGACCAATGGGACCGACTGTTCTCACGCTGATTCTCGGCAAGGGCTTCTGGGGAGCGGCTGCGAGTCCCGTTCAGGACTCACTGAGGCAGGATCCCTTGGCTGGCAAGGGGTTTTGCGGACCTGCCCGGGGTTGCCCACGGGGTGGGAGCGGCATCGCATCCGTGGCGGGAAGCCCGCTAGAACCGATGGGCCTCCTCCCATTTTCCCATGTTTCCGTCCTTCCCCTGTTGCAGCGCCGGGGCTTGCGATCCCGCAACCAGCCGTCGCCACCATCAGGAGCGGAAGCTTCGCATGCTGACCTTCTGGAGAGATGGCGTGGAGCGGCAGCTGGCCGCGCTGAACGCGGCAATCAGCACTCTGGAGCAGCAGATGGCCCGCGATGAGGTCCCGTCTCAGGGATGAGACCCGCGGGGGGATCAGCCTGGAGGCGGCAACGCAGCTGGGACAGGCCGCGGGCCAGCAGCCGGTGGACCGTCATGGGGCTGAGCTGCATCAGCCGGGCCGTGTCCCGCAGGCTGCGACCGGCCAGGACCACCTCCCTCACGACGGTCTGCTGACGCCGGTCGAGGTTCTCCAGCAACGCGAGGGCTCGGCCGTCTGGGGCCGGCTCCTCCTCAAGCTCCTCCGACGCGACATGCTCCTCCATTGTGATGTCGAAGGGAACGACCCGTCCGATCTGGCGCAACTGCTCGAAGCGCCGCCACTGCTCCGGACTCAGGCCGAGCAGCCGTCCAAGCTCTCCCTCGGCGACGGGCCCGGGCTGGGGGATCCTGCCGCTGCGCTGCAGGCGCCGCAGCTGCTGCTCGAGTTCCTGGTGACGGCGGGGCAGCCGGATCGTGGGCGCCTGATCCCGGAGGTAGTGCAGGATCGCCCCACGGATGTGGTGCCGGGCAAAGGCCGGAAACGGGGTGCCCTCCTTGCTGTTGAACAGCTCCGCGGCCCGGATCAGACCCAGCAGCCCCACCTGGTGCAGGTCGTCGCTGCCTTCACGGCAGAGGGCGGCGTAGTGCAGCGAGATGGGTCGGACCAGCTCCCGGTAGCGGTCCACCCGCTCGTTGCGCTGACGCAGTCGGCGACTGGGCCGCGGACGGCGGGCCGGGGGGGCGGTGGTGCAGGACGCCAGGGTCATGGGGGCGATGGAGAAGTGGATGGAAAGGGGGATGGAGTGGACGATCACTGGCGACCGTCCGGTGGGCGGCGAGTGCCGGAGACAACCGCCGCTTCTTTCCAGAAAGGGACCACCGGTGGGGCACCCGCAACCGTGCTTTCACGGAATTCAGCGGCGGAGGCTCACTCAGGGCTGGTCGGGTCCGCTTCCGCTGCCGTCAGGAACCGCGACGGCCGCCAGCAGGTCCCAGGGACCATGGCGCTCGAACCAGTCCAGGTCGGCCCGATCGGTGAGCAACAGGTATCCGGCGAAACCGAGGGCGTTGACACTGAAGCCGGCCCTGTGCTCCCGATGGCGCCGTACGGTCAGGAACCAGTCATCGCAGAAGAGCAGGTTGTAGGGGTGGCAGGGCCGGCCACGTTGCTCCCGGCAACCTAGGCCCAGCTCCCGGGCGTGGCGTCGATAGAGGGCGTCCAGCTCGCCTGGGCCCAGGCCGGGGTCGCGCCGACTGAGCCGGTAGGCCCAGGGCCAGCGCGGGGTGGCGCCCTCCAACTGGGCGGCCAGGCGGCTCGCCAGCGGACAGGGGGGCTCACCGGTGTGGCGGGGCAGGAGCTGGAGATGGCGATGGGGCTGGCTGGCGCCGGCTTCGGCGCAGCTGTTGAAGAACCAGAGGCCACCGGTATCGGCATTCACCTGCTCCACGGCCCGCCAGTCGGCGGGCTCCAGCCAACCGTTCTGGGGTGCCCAGCCCTGGGTGAGCAGCAGCAGATGACCCCTCTGGACCGGATACTTGTTGAGCAGCACCAGATGGCTTGTCCCCAGCCGCTCCACCTCCAGCTCCCGGTCCCAGGGCAGAAATGGATTGGGTCTCGGGCCTCCGGCTCTCAGATGTTTCGGGGTGGCGGTGAGCAGCCGGCGCAGTTCAAACGGTTCCCAGCCGGCGGGCGGGATCCGCTCAGTCCTCAGGGGAATCAGGGCACCCTGGCGGCGGGCCTCAACCGTGCGCTCCAGGCCTCGGCGCCAGAGCCGTTCAGCCCGCACCACCAATCTGCAATCGCGCCAGGGAGGCGCCTGGATAGTAGTGGCCCAGGATCTGGTTGTAGCGAAGGCCGCGGCTGGCCATCTCCTGGGCCCCCTCCTGGCTCATGCTCGCTCCCAGGTGGCCATGGGCTTCCAGGGTGATCTGGCTGTTGGCCGCGTAGAGGCTCTCGACGATGCCGCCCTGGTAGCTGAGGATCAGACCGGACGTGCGCGCCGTGGCCGCCGTGGTGCGCTCGGTCACGGAGGCGAGTCCCCGGTAGGCCTGCCAGCGCGTGGTGTCGCCCAGGTGCCAGTGGCGGCTGGCGGGGCGGGCCAGGTGGGCCAGGGCGTAGGAGCGGGCCGCCACCGCCTGGGCCTTGAGCGCTTCCAGCGACCAGGAACTGGGCATCTCGGCACCGACCACCGAGGCGATGTAGCGCTCCAGATCCAGATGGTTGACCACGGTGAGACTGGTGCCCTCCCGGATCAGGCGCAACCGTCCGGGGTAGGCCTCCCCGTTCACCATCAGGGCCTCACCCGCCCCGGTGTCCAGCCAGAGCTCCGGCATGGCGACGCGGCCCAGATTCACCGGAGTGCGGGCCGCCCCCTGCAGCAGGATCCGCCCATCACCGCTGCGCAGCGTCCAGGAACCCGTGGCGGAGAGTTCCGGGGTGCCGGCATGGCGCAGCAGCGCAACCCTGGCCTCAAGGGGAACCGGCCGGCCGGCCGCCGGCTCGGCCAGGGCGAGTTCCTCTCCTCCCCCACCCGGAAGGGTGGGGGCCGCCGGCGCCGCGCGTCGGGCCTGCAGGGACGCCAGCCGCGCTGCCTCGGCCCGCTGATCGGGATCGTCGGCCAGGGTGGCGGGCAGCAGAGCATCCAGCACCCGGGCATCGAGGCTGGAGGCCGCCGGAGTGAGGGACCGCTGGGCCAGGAACCCCAGACCGATCGCCACCACACTGAGCGGTGCCCCGATCAGGAGCGCGTTCAGCCGCTGGCGGCCAGGCAGCGGCACCACTCCGCGGAGCTGCCATCGCCGGACCCAGCACTCAAGTGGCCATCCCACAGCAGTTGCCCTGAACCTGACAGCCGGATCATGCCGGAAAGCAGCCGTTCGCACAGCATGCCACCGCTCTTTGCTGAAGGCTGCCAGCCCACCACCGACTCCCGGCCGAGCCGCGCGCACCACCAGGGGGCCACCAGGGCATGGGCGGACCCCGTCACCGGATCCTCCTCGATGCCCAGTCCGGGGGCGAAGAAGCGAAGGCCGTAATCGGCCGGCTTCCCCTGCACGGCGGGCCAGGCAGCCCGGCCGGCGCTCTGCATGAGCACCAGCCCCTGGCGCAGATCTCCCTCCAGGGACCGGGCCAGGCCGGGGCCATCGAGGCCCCCCAGGTCGTCGTCCTCACTCAGCCGGGCCACCCAGTAGCCCAGCCCCGACGACCAGCTCTCCAGGGGCCGTGCTCCGAGCAGGGCCCCCAGGTCCTGGGGCAGGGGCTGGGGACGCAGGTCCGAGCCGGGCAGCACGATGGAGGCCCGATCCGGCTCGAGGCCCTCCAGCTTCACCGGCAACCGTCCGCTGCGGCTCCGCAGGCTAGTGGTGCTTCCAGCCTCCAGCCGGCTCCAGTGACCCAGGGCCAGCGTGGCGGCGAGGGTGGCATGGCCGCAGAGGGAGACTTCGCAGGTGGGCGTGAACCAGCGGAGGGCCCATCCCCCGTCCGGGGCTGTGGGGTCGAGGCGCTCCATCGGCAGCAGGAACGCGGTTTCCGACTGCCTGAGCTGGGAGGCGACCCCCTGCATCCAGGTGGGTGCGGCGGGCTGATCCAGGAGCACCACCGCTGCGCCGTTGCCCTGCAGGGGTGAGTCGGTGAAGGCGCTGATCAGCGCCGCCGGCCGCCTCATCCCACCTCCGATCGCAGGGTTCGCTCCATCAACACCTTCACGGCCAGCTGGGGGGAACTCTCGCCTTCGATCATGGCCACCACCTGCTCGCAGATCGGTGGGGTCCAGCCGCTGCGGCGAGCCAGGGCCAGGGCCGCCGCCGCGGTCGAGGCCCCCTCCACCGTGGCTCCGATGCGGGCGATCGCCTGGGGGGCTGTCAGTCCTTCGGCCAGCAGCAGTCCGAACCGGAAGTTGCGGCTGAGGTGGCTGTTGGCGGTGGCCAGCAGATCCCCCAGGCCGGCCAGACCATAGAGGGTGTCGGGGTCGCCGCCGAGGTCATGGCCGAGGCGACCCATCTCCGCCAGGCCTCGGGTGAGCAGGGACGCCCTGGCATTGGTGCCGAGCCCCAGCCCGTCACAGACCCCGGCCGCCACGGCCATCACATTCTTGAGGGCACCGGCGATCTCGGTGCCGACCGGATCCTGGTTGGTGTAGAGGCGGAAGGTGTCTCCGCTGAGGTCCTGCTGCAGCCGCTCGGCCAGTTCGGTGTGCACCGACCCCAGCACGCTGGCGGCCGGCAGACCCTGCTCCAGTTCGGTGGCCAGGTTGGGACCGCTCAGGACCACCGTGGCCAGGCCCTCGATGGCGTTCTGCCAGAGCTGGGAGGCCGTGAAGAGCTGCTCCGGATCGATGCCCTTGGTGGCACTCAGCAGCGGCAGTCCGGCGGGCCAGTGGGGGCTCAGGGTCCGGGAGAGTTCCGGGACGCCGGACATCGCCACCGCGCAGACGATCAGATCCTGCCCGGGCAGGAGGGTTTCGGCGGGAGCGCCCTGCCGCCGCGACCAGGTGGAAATCCGATGGCCGCTCGATCGGAACAGACTGGCGAGGGTGCGGCCCCACGCTCCCTGACCCAGGATCCCGATCCGCCGTGCCATGCGGCCATCATGCGCCATCCGGCCCCTCCCGACCGGCCTCCGGGCCTCTCCCGCTGGCAGGGGGATGCGCTGGTGGTGGGCTGCGGCGGCCTCGGCCGGTCCCTGGTCGCCGCTCTGGCGCGGCGTGCCCCGGGTCTCCGCCTCTGGGGCAGCAAC
>CAYGQY010000103.1:6025-6389 GCA_964352195.1 uncultured bacterium | reverse complement strand
GCGCGTACGGGTGGGGCCTTCCACCGATGCATCGCTTCGCAGGGCGAGAAGGTCGCGGGACGGACCGATGCCGATGTCGGCTCCAGCAGCGAATCCGCCTCCACGGCCGCCACCCCGCGGGGCAACGACCGGAGCGTGCTCGAGAGCGGCAACTCCCCTGTTCCCCCGTGGGCGGATCGAAGGAGCAGGACACCTCAGCCTGTGCCGGGCAACTGGATGGACAGCCCGTGACCGGCCGGATGTCCGTCCTGGCGCCCGGGGACTGACGTTCATGTGGTGGGGAAGGGGCGGGAATCGGTTTCCGGCTGGGACCGGAGGCCGGCGCCAGGCGCTGGTCAGCGGGGTTGCTCAGGGGCCACTGTGT